>NZ_LZEJ01000010.1:0-122077 GCF_001704375.1 Alishewanella sp. HH-ZS
GAGTGATCCCGCCTCCTACTCGATCTGGTGTTTTGACCAGAACGGCTGACTAACGAAGGCTAGCTGGCATCCCATTCAAAGCGGGTGGGTAGGGCAGTAAAGGCACCAAAATGCTGGCAGGTGAGAGAGCCGGCTTTAATGGCTTTTTGTAATATCAGGTTCTGTAACACCTGATCGGCCAATAGACTTTGCCAGTCTTGATAGATAAGACTTTGGCTCAGCTGATATAACCAGGCACCGACAAAGGCGTCGCCGGCGGCAGTAGTATCGACCACTTTTACCGGCGGCACCGGGATGCTCAGATTAAACTTGCTATAACTCTGCACGGCGGCGCTACCGGCGGTAACCACGATCCAGCGCTGCTTGTGCGCATTTAACGCGCTTAACCAGCTTTGCTCATCGCCAGCCCCGGCCAGATAACGCAGTTCATCGTCACTGAGTTTAATAATATCGGCCTGTTGTAGCAGCTGTTGCACCAGCTCGCGGTTGGCTTGCCCGGTTGGCCAGAGGTTATGCCGCAAATTGGCGTCGATAGAAATTAACCAGCCGTGGCGTTTGGCCTCGGCTATCAGTGCAAAACTGGTATCGGCAATGGCGCTATCGGTCAGGCTATTCGAGCATAAATGCAAAATAGCCTGCTGCTGCCAGAAATCCGCCGGCAAATGGCTGAGTCGATACAACAAATCTGCTGCCGGTGGCCGGTAGAATGAAAAGCTGCGATCGCCGTCGGCATTTAGCGCAACAAAGGCCAATGCGGTTTTTGCCTCTGCCGTGCGCGCACAGGCGCTGACATTAACGCCATAATGTTCCAGCTCGGCTTGCAGAAAATCCCCGAACATATCGGCCCCCAGCATGCCGACAAAGCGGCCATCGCCACCCAGTTTCGCTACGGCTACGGCGACATTTGCCGGTGCGCCGCCGGCGAAGCGGCGAAAAACACCGGTTTGTTGTGGATCCTGTAAGAAGTCAATTAACACTTCGCCAAAACAATAGACTGGTAGCGACATTAGGGTACCTGCAAAGATTTAACTTAAATGTTTAAGCTTAAGCTAGCCTATTCGCCAGCTATTGTAAATTGTACGCTGGCTAAAATTGCTTAAATTTTTAGCGAAGGCTTGCAATGCAGCAAAAATAAAGCAAAGATAGCGAATAAAACTTTGGTTTGGACCCTTGCTTATGCCACAGTATCTGACCCGCTTCATGACCGCTGATCCTGCACAGTTAGCGCATTTTTCTGATATCTTACTTAAACGTTATAGCTCGTCGCTAAAAACGCTGGCGAAGGGGCGCTGGCCGCTGCTGGCAGCGCGCTTACGACAGCAGTTACCGGCTTTGCTGGCACTGTATCTGCCGCTTTATGGCGCACGCTTTGACGCCTATTATCATTTGGAGCAACTACTAAAAATTCTGGCCAAAGCGATAGCGCAGCGGCCGGATTATCTGCTGGCCGAAGATGCTGCGCCGCAAGATTGGCATCAATCGGAGCAGGCGCTTGGCTCGGCCTGTTATGTCGATCTGTTTGCCGGCGATTTTCAGGGGTTAAAGCAGCGTATTCCGTATTTACAGCAAACCGGGATTAATTATCTGCATCTGATGCCGCTGTTTAAAGCGCCCGAGCCAAATAGCGATGGCGGCTATGCGGTATCAGATTACCGCGCCACCATGCCTAAGCTGGGCACTATGACTGAGCTGGCAGATCTGATGCAGTCGCTGCATCAGCATGGCATCAGGCCGGTGCTGGATTTTGTGTTTAACCATACCTCAGATGAGCACCGCTGGGCGCAAAAAGCCAAAGCGGGCGACTCTGAGTATCAGGATTATTATTTCTTTTTTGATGAAGCCGAACGCGATCGCTATGCGCCTTATTTACGGGAAATTTTTCCGGAAATCCGCCGCGGTTGTTTTACGCGGGAAGCCAATTCCGGGCGCTGGGTCTGGACCACCTTTAACAGTTTCCAGTGGGATCTGAATTACGCTAACCCGGCGGTATTTAATGCGATGGCGGAAGAAATGCTATTTTTGGCCAATCAGGGTGCTGCCGTACTGCGCCTGGATGCATTAGCCTTTGTCTGGAAAGAGGCTGGCACTAACTGCGAAAACCTGCCGTTGGCACACACCTTGATCCGCGCCTTTAATCAGGTGGCACGGCTAGCGGCACCGGCGCTGCAGTTTAAATCAGAAGCTATAGTGCATCCGGATGAGGTGGTAAAATATATCGCCCCCGAGGAGTGTCAGCTATCATACAACCCACTGCTGATGGCCCTGCTCTGGAATAGTCTGGCGACCCGTAAAACCCGCTTGCTGAGCGAGTCATTACAGCGGCGCTTTGCCATTGACCCGCATTGTAGCTGGGTTAACTATATTCGTTGCCATGATGATATCGGCTGGACCTTTGACGATAATGTCGCCTGGCAGCTGGGGATTAACCCGGAGCATCACCGGCAGTTTTTAAATCAGTTCTATACCGGGCAATTTGCCGGCAGCTTTGCCAGCGGGGTGCCGTTTCAGCAAAATCCGCAAACCGGCGATTGCCGCGTCGCTGGCATGCTGGCGTCATTAACCGGCGTTGAGCAGGCTCTGAAAACCGGTAATACGGTGCATTTACAACATGCGTTGGCCCGTATTTACCTGCTTAATAGCGTGATCCTGAGTATCGGCGGTTTGCCGCTGCTGTATATGGGCGATGAGCTGGGCCTGTTAAATGATTACAGCTATCAGCAGGATGCAGCGAAAAAAGACGACAGCCGCTGGGTGAACCGGGTGGCGGTTAACGAGCAGCAGCTTGAAAGCGCCACCGACAGGTCTAAACTGTCTGGTAAAATTTACCAGCAACTGCAGCAGCTGCTGGGCGTAAGGCGGCGCTTGCCGCTACTGGGGCAGGGCAAAACCGAAATCCTGGCCAGTGCCAATCCGCATCTGTTTAGCTATCGTCGTTATCAGGATCAGCAAAGTTTGCTGTGTGTGGTCAATTTTAGCGAACACAGTCAGACGCTGGCGATGTCAGCCAGCAGCCAGTGGCGGGATGAGTTAAGCGGTAACCTATATCAGGGCGCCCGGCTTGAGCTGCAGCCTTATCAGGTCCTGTGGCTAACGGCACTGTAAGTTGGGCACAAGGCTTATTCTTTTCTTACACCGCGCTTAAGGGCGCGGTGCTTGCCAGCCTTGTTCGGCTTTGCTGATGCATTTGGGGTTACCTTCTGCCACCAGCGACTCGGCAAAAAACCATTCTTTAAATAGCTGCCAATTGGCCGTGATCGGACTTTGGCACTGGCCATTGGCCGTCTCGGCAAAGCGCTGCTCGCTACACAGCGGTACGTCTGGCAGCTGGCCGCGGTAGGCATAGGCATAAACCGCCTGACAATGTTCAGTCAGATAGGTGTTAAATACCACCAGCCAGCCTTGCTGATAGCGCACTATACTAAAGCTGGGCAGGTTATTGGCTACTGCAGTGGCAATAATCTCCGGCGCTTCGGCCTCGGCCACTAACTGCAGCTCGCCCTGTTGTTCCCCCTCTGTCAGGCGCTGGCGGATCTGAATGCGTTCGCCGCGCCGCCAGGCGAAACCATCATAGGTGGTGTTATCTGCGGCTGCGATCAACGCATCCAGGCCCCGTTCGTTACGTTTAACTTCCTGCTGAATGCTGCGCGCGATCTGCTCGGCTTCGGTCAGGGTTTTCAATTGATCGCAACCTGTAACAAACAGGCTGGCAAGTAGCAGAACAGTAGCAAAGGGTCTGGACATCATATCTACCTGATCAGAGTAATAGCGCGGCGCTACCTTACTGCAAGGCCGGGAGCCTTGCAACTTTGGTGCTGACTTTAGCAATAAAAAAGCCCCGATCAAGCGGGGCAACAGCACGAGAGAAAATCAACAATAGCGGTTATTACGCCCTAGTCGGACATCGCCTGTAATTGAGCCTCAGCCGGATTAAACAGATGATTCCACCACATAGCGACTGCCAGCAGTAGCGCAAAGCCGGTAGCCAGATAAAAGCCGTAGCGCACATCGCCAAACCAGTCGCCGACTATACCCATCAATAGTGGCCCCAGCGCGGCCGCCAGAGCGGTAAAGGCCAGGATCAGGCCTGCCGCTGCGCCATGTTGTTTGCGTGGGAAACAGCTGATGCCTTTAGAATTCAGCGTAGGGTACATCATCGACATAAACAGGCCGGATAATGGCATCAACCACAGCGCCCAGGCTACGCCATGCCACATACTAAGGACAAAACACAGCGCGATAACACTGCTAAACCACGCCAGCAGAATGGTCCAGCTAAAGCGGGTCAGTAACCATTCCGCCAGAAAGCGGCCGATAGTCCGCAAAATAAAGAATACTGTAATGGCATGTGCTGCCAGCAAGGTCCATTGACCATCATATTGCTGTAACAGGGTAGGCAACCAGACAAAGACCGCCACCTCAGTCGCGACATAGCAGGCAATGGCCAGCGAGAAGCCAAGCGCATAAGGATTTTTCACCAGAGCCAGAGTTTGCCAGATCGACGCCTTGGGCTGTGGTGAATAAACCGGATAGTCCATGCGGTAGGCAATCAGCAGTAACACCGCACAAATAAAGCCGGCCACAAAATACAGCTGCTCCCAGGCCATATCAAACATCAGCAGGATCGCAACCAGGGCCGGGCCAACTATGGCGCCCAGGCCAAAGAAACCCTCAACCCGGTTCATCAGCCGGGTATGGCTGGCAGAATTCGGGCTGATATCGCCAATCAGTGCCAGGGCGCCGGTTTTAAATAAACCGATACTCAGGCCGCATAGCCCCAACAATAAGTTATAAAAGTAAAAACTTTGCCCCAGCGCAAAGGCAAAGCAGGCCAGGGTATAGATCAGTAAGCCAAACAGAATAATCTTCTTTCGCCCTAGCTGATCAGCCAGTTGGCCCAAGAATAGACCGGATAAGCCGATAAAAATCATCGGCACATAATGAAAGGCGGCCGCTTGCGTCAGGCTAAGGTCAAACTGCTTAACCACTTCGGGAATAATCACCCCCACGGCATCCGTGGTCATGGCGAAGACGAAGAACATCAGGCAGGTCATCCATTTAACCTGGGTATAGGTGTGCGTCGGCACGGCGGTTGCCGCTGCGCTGCTGAGCTGTTGCATAGTCTAACCCTGTCTTGGCGCTGTCGTAAGTGCAGCGTTTTATTAATCTGGCAGTCTGCGCTATGCGCAGCTGGCCTTGTGCGCAGGTGAGCGTCAGTGGCTCAGGATACTGCTTATCGGCAGATACTGACCATTTACGCTAACCCTGCTGTAATCGTTGTTACGGCTTAAAATTACACCTTAAACGTTTAAGTTGCAAGCTAAGAACCCGCTTTCTGGCGAAAAATACGACGTTTTTTTTAACAGCTGTCGCGCAGTCGTAGCTCACAAGGTAAGAGCACATTTTCAGCGGTATTACCAGCCAGCAGCATTCTGGCGGCAATACGGCCTTTTTCATCGCTGTGCTGGGCGACGGTCGTCAGTGCCGGATAGCTACGCTCGGCCTCTTCAATGCCATCAAAGCCGACAATCCGCAGATCTTGCGGGATGTTAAGACCTAGTTGCCGGGCGACACTGATGGCACCAAGCGCAATCCGATCGCTCATACAAAGCAGCAGCGTTGGGCGGGGATGTTGCGTCAGAGCCTCACGGGCGGCGATTTGCGCGTAATGATGGTTATTGATTGGAATATGCCAGATTTGCTCCGCGTTTAATTCGCGTTGCTGCTGCGTGGCGGCTGCCAGATAGCCTTCCAGCCGGCGGCGGGAAATCGCCTCATTCGCATCGTATAGCTCGTGTTGTTGTAGCCGGCAGACCCGATCGGAATCTATCAACCTAAGCCCTAGTACTGCGACCTTGCCAGGCTGTTTTTGCAGCGCATACTCAGCAATATCATAGGCATATTGATAGTTGTCGATATTAACTGAGCCGATACCACTGAGGTTACAGTCGACACAGAGTAGCGGTTTTCCGCTTTGCTTTACCCGCTCCAGTTGCTCCGGATTTTTTGGGCTGCCGTAAATAATAAAGCCATCGGGCAGGGCTTCGGCGGTGCTGTGTACCGCTTTGGCACCGGATAACAGCAACATATCCTTGCCGGCGTCCTGCAGCACCTCGGCGATGCCTTTAATCAACTGATTCGCAACCGGATCGCTGACCGAATATTCCAGCGTATCCGACAGCAGAATGGCAATCATATCGGAGCGGCCGGTACGCAGGCTGCGGGCTGTGGCATTAGGGCCGCTAAAGCCGAGCTTTTCACTTTCCTGCAGAATATGTTTGCGCAGCTCTGCCGACAGTTGATCTGGGCGGTTAAAGGCGTTAGATACAGTCGCCACCGACACCCCAAGGTGTTTGGCCAGCGCTTTAAGGGTAACTTTTGGCATCAGGTTTTCCGGGTTTAATGCGTGTTAGCAGACAGAGCTGACAGATAGAACCACTCTAACCCAGTTTATCTTAAACGTTAAGATAAATTATACTTTGGTTCTAGGAGCGAGCTTTCCGGAGTGGGGGGCGGAGCAGAGGTTCCGGTACCGGGCTTAAATCTCGCAGGTATAAAAAAGGCGACCGCAGTCGCCTTAAAGTGTAATGCCGCGGTCGCTTAGAACTGATAGCGTAAGCCAACAGAGGCAGTACGACCATTGATGGTACGGGCGGTAATAATGCCATTGGCCGGCACACTGCCTTGTTCAGCTTCCGTTAAACCGACTTTATCGAACAGGTTATTGATATTCAGTGATACTGTCAGATCCTTGGCCAGCTCGTAACTGGCAAAGGCGTTGACCTGGGTATAGGCGCCGAATTTCAAGTCGTTATTATCCTGGGCATAGGCAGCACTGGTGCCAATTAAACTGACACCAAATTGCGCCTGATCCAGCGTATAACGGGCTAACAGATTATAAATCACATCGGCCTGACGCCGTGGCGTATTGCCGACTAACTCAGGATTCAGCGCATCTTTGCTGATCTCGGCATCGGTCCAGGTAATGGAGCCGCGCAGGTCCAGATCGCCGATACGGTAGCTACTTTCCAGCTCAATACCTTTGGCCTGATAAACGCGGTCAAAGAAGCGCTGGGTAGTGGCTTCAAAGTTCTGTTCATCCGTTTCAGCAAAGAACAAGGTCGCAAATAGATTCAGGTTGCCATGGCGGCTTTTGCTACCCAGTTCATATTGTTTCACCTGGTCAATGGCATCTTCGCGGGCTACTGAGCCATCGGCGTTAACCTTACCGAACAACAGACGGTCGGCATTAGCACGGCCACCTTTACTGACGCGGCCAAACATGGCCCAATCGTTATTAAACTGATAGTTGGCGCCGACTGAATACGAGTTGTAAGCCCAACCGTAGTTCACCAGTTGCGGATTGGCCAGATCAATACCGGACACACTCTGCTCGATAATACTGATCACCCCATCGCCGTTCATATCTCGGCTACTTTGTACCGCGCCGGCATAGCTACCGCTGGCACTGCCAATATCGCGGCGTGCACTGGCTTCCAGCGACCAGTCGCCAAAGGCCCAACTGGCTGAAGCGTAAGGTGCCTTAATGCTGTAGTCAGTATCATAATTGCGCTGACAGCAGTTGCCCCAGAACGGCACGCCATAGGCGAGCTGGCCCTGTTCGGAGAAGGCGCTGCCGTTAGCGGCAAACACATTTAGCAGCTCAGCATTATCACCTTTTAACGCCATCAGATAGGAATTCCACAGCCAGGACATGCTGATGCTCTGATCAGCCAGGTAGTAGCCAAAGCTGACATCCACCTCGCCAAAACGGCGTGACAATTTCAGATCGTTAACGATGGAGCCAAAGTCATGCAGTTCGACATCAAAGGTATGAATACGCATCGCATTGCTGTTGCCGTACAAGTCGCCAGCCTGCGGACCTACTGCATAGCGCACGGTAGCGCCACTGCCGGCAATGCTATTGGCAATAGACTGGGCGCTGTCGACTTCGGCCGGAAACAGCGTTATAAAGTTGCCGCTGATTTCACTGATCCGAAAGCGGTTATCCAGGGTCCAGTTATCATCCAGGTCAAACTGCGCCTCGATACCAAAGCTATTAACCTGTGGGTTCATGCCATCGCGAACATCGCCGCGTGAGATCTGGTTGTCGCCGTTTAGCCGCACGGTCTGGGTTAAATAGGCAGATTGCAGCGTATCTTTTTTGGCATCGTAGCCGGGAACTGAACTGCCATCGGCTAACATCGGCATTGGCATATAGCTGGTTACCCGGTCATTCAGATGTTTGGCATAAAGCCGCACATAACCGCTGTCAAAGTCTTTGGTCAGGTTGGCTTTTAGCTGATAGCCGCGCTCGCCCTGATATCCCGGATCCCGCACGCCTTCACCCTGGCGGACAAAGCCACCGATATGAAAGCGCATATCGTTGTTGATATCACCGCCATATTCAAAGTCAGTACGGAACTGATCATAATTTAAGCCTGAGGTCAGGGCCACGCTTCCGCCCTGATCCTGCCCGGTTTTACTGATAAAGTTAATCACGCCACCCGGTGAGTTGCTGGCGAGGGTGCTGGCGGCCCCCCCGCGGATCACGTCCAGCCGTGCCAGAGTAGCGTCAGCGCGGACAAAAATATCGGCGTTACCAAAGGCAATATCACCAAACTGGAGCACCGGCAGACCATCTTCCTGCAGGGTTAGAAATTTGGCGCCACCGGCAGCCACCGGCAAGCCGCGCACTGCGATATTGGCATTACCCTCGCCACCACTGGCTTCACTGCGCACACCCGGTAGCATGCGGAACACTTCAGCAGTAGAGCGGGGCGCGGACGCATCGATATCTTCAAAGGTCAGGGTACTGACCGAGACGCTGGATTGCATTACGGTTTGATTGCGCGATACCGCACCCGTTACCAGAATACGCTCAAAGCCGAGGCCACTGGGAGCAGCGTCTACGGCCGCGTCAGTTTGCTCTGCAGCCGTTGGTTCAGGCGCAGTTTCCTGCGCAATAAGTTGTTGAGAAGTTAAAGCGAGAGTAATGGCCAGCGCCAGGCTGGATAACGCAGGTTGCTGTTGCATCTTGGGTGTCTCCCTTGTCGATCTGGAATAGTATTTTTTATAAGCTGAAACGTTTAAGTTTGTTGCCGTTAAAAAAATGCCAGCAGGCATTTTAAGTAGGGCGACCGACCAGTGCAGCGTGATAACAACTAGATGACACGATAAAGCTGCTGGCTGGTTCAGGTACAACTCTTATTTTTTGGGTAAAACTTTATCAGTTAAAATTGTCTTAAACGTTTTACCTCTAAATTTTGTGGGCGTCAAGACTGTTTAATAACTACACAATAATTTTTTTATCACCAACTAGGGCGTGTTGACGTTTGCTGCTTAGATTTTGTTCGCGCTGGCGGCGCTTTGATCGCGAAACGAGGAGCGCAGTTTAGTTATTCTAAATAAGTGACGAGTGACAAAGAGCAAAGCGTCGCAAGTGCGAACCCTTCGGGCAGCGTTTGGCTGGCGTTTCTACTGCGTTATCGCTTGTTCATGTAGAATAACTACACATCACAAGCTCCGCCTTGTTTAAATACCAGCCAAACGGCTGCAAAAACAAGCAGCAAACGTCAGTACGCCCTAGCAGCAGGGTAAACTACAACAAGCCCTGGTATTGGAGTAACAAGTGAATTATCTGGCGCATGCGGCGCTGGCGCAGCCACAGCCGCAATCTTTAGTGGGCAATTTATTAGGCGACTTCTGCAAAGGTGTTGCCATCGATACGCTACCGCGGCCAATTCAGGCCGGTTTAGCCAATCACCGGGCGGTGGATCGTTTTACCGATAGTCATCCGCTGGTACGCGAGGCACGTGCCTGTTTTAGTGCCGAACGCCGACGGTTTGCGCCAGTGGCATTGGATGTGCTGTTCGATCATTTCTTAATCAGGCATTGGCAGCAGTTTTACGCTACGCCTTATCTGCAAGCTAAGTCAGAGCTCTACCTGCAATTGGCGAAAGCGGAGCCTCTGATGCCGGAGGCGATGGCGGTGGTGATGCGCAAGGTACGCCAGCAAGACTGGCTGGCGGCCTATCAGCAGTTAGATGGTGTAGCAATGGCGCTGGATCGCATCGCGCAGCGCATTCGTTTTGCTAACCGTTTTAGCGGTGCCGGGCAGGATATTGAACGCCATTACCCCAGGCTGGAACAGGTTTTTTTAAGCTTTTATCCCGAATTGCAGGCGCATGTCGCCGCGCTGGGATTGGAGCGGCCTGCTCAAATCCGAAGCTGGTAAATTCCAGAAACAGTATTAGCCTGCGGCCAGCCGGCCTTTCCAGTAGCTGCGCCAGAATTCGACCTGGGCTTCACTTTCCAGCTTTTCATGCTGTATCGACAGCGCGGCTTTATCCGCTGCTTTCTGATAGATATTGATATTTAGCCGTGAACCATCGGCCAGGCCACAGCGCCAGTAGCGCCATTTTTCAGTTTGGCTGATATCAGGGCCGCGGCTAAGTGGAATATCGGCAAAGGCCTGTTCTCCGGCAACAAGTTGTTGCCAGAAGGCAAGGGCGTCGTCCATGCTGCCACTGAGTGTTTTATTAACCGAAACACTAAAACTGCCACTGCAATCCTGACCTACCACCCGCCGGCCAAGGTGTTGCTCAAACTGCACTGCCAGCATCTGGCACCACCAGGGGCTAACACCCTGTTTGACTAGCAGAAGCGCAATCTCTTTATGGCTAAGTTGCTCAGCCTGCCGCGCAGTAAGCAACGCCAGCCAATGTGCCCAGCTCTGACCACTCCCTTGCTCAATTGCCGTTTCGGACATCGAAATTGGCATAAGGTGCTCCCTATTGTTCTGTAGGTCCAGATTGGACCTTGGCTTTTTGATAGGCTTCGCTAAAGGCTGCTGCCAGGATCCCCGTTGGCATAGCGACAATACCAATACCAATCAGGGCCGTGATACCTGCGCAAATTTTTCCCAGCGGCGATAGCGGTGTGACATCACCATAGCCAACCGTGGTCAGAGTGGCAATTGACCACCACATGGCCCGTGGAATACTGCCAAAATCTTCCGGATTACTACTACCCTCAACCAGATAAAGCAGGATAGAGGTGGTTAATAACAGCGACATGGCAATAATAAAACTGATACCCAGTTCCATTTTGCGTTTTCTTACCGCCTGAATTAGCAAATTTAATGAGGCATTAAAGCGGGTCAATCTGGAAAGGTGAACTATTCGGAACACCCTGAGTAGCCGGATCACCAGCAGCGGCAGTTCTTCTGATAACGGCATAACAGCACCAGCAAATCCAGTAGCGTCCAACCGCTGCGTAAAAAACGCCAGCGGCTTTGTCCCAAATGCGCCTGAGTATAGGGGGCGATATAGATCCGGAGCGCCAGCTCGGCACTGAATAGCAGCAAGAAAGCCAGATTAGCCCACCAAAACAGTTGTGGCCAGTTGGTGGCTAATACAGGCTCGGTCTCGATAATGGCAAGCAGGGTAGAAAGCAGGATCGCCAGACAAATCACTTTGTTAAAAGTTGACAGGCCCTGCGTAGGACACGCCTGGGGATCAATTTGCTGCACTAGAAGTTGCCGCATAAGGCTTAAAGGCTGAATAGATGAATGATCAACAGCTTAGCAGTTGGTATCTGGGCGCTCAAGCGAAGATTCAGATAGGGTTCAGTCGAGGTTCAGCATACTACGATTTTTTCGGATAGCAGGCGGTGATGATGAAAAACGCACAATACTCCTGGTTGGCCTTGCCACTTCTTTGCAGTGCAGCGTTGGTCGAGGCGGCGAATGGCTGGCATGGCCCGGAGCCATTCCGGCTGGAGCGCTTTGACGGGCGTCAGTTTGATTACAATCTGGAGAGTTTTTTACAGCGTTTGAGCTTTACCGAACAACCGATTAGCAGTGGTGTGCCGCTATGGCAGCAAAATGGTTGGTATGGCACTGGCGGCAGCAGCCGGGGTAAAGAGTTTTATGTGCATTCCTTATTGCAGCAAAAAGTGCGCTTTGATGCGCCGCTCTTTGCCGGCTTCCGACATAAGCGCTCGGAGGATCTTGACGGTTGGTATGACCGGGCTTTATTCGGAGTAGGCTATCAGGCCCGCACCAACTGGGACCTGGGCGTTTGGGGCGATGTCAGTGGCGCGAAAGAAGAAATGGATCTGCAATTTGAGGCGAACCGCTATTTTGATGATGGCAGCTATCTGACGGCGGCGGTGGTGCTGACCGATGTGTTTTATAACAGTAAAACCTACAGCGACAATCGTTACGAGCGCAATCCGCTCACGCTCTATTTGGCGGGAGCTAAGCAATTCGTCGATCAGCAGCTGTCGGCCTTTATCAATATCAACTTACCGACCGAGTTTAACGATGCCACCCTCGGTCAATTGCTACAGGATGAACAATACTCCGCCGGCATCAGTTGGCAGCGCAGTTTCCAAGGCGAGCGCCAGCTTAGCGTGCAAGGCCAGGGACTGTATGGCAAACGCCGCGCCGACAGCCCGCTTGCTGATAGCGATGCCGACTGGCAACTCACCCGGCGCTTTGCACAGCTGAATCTGGAGTGGCAGCAACCCTGGCAGCAACGACCAACAGCATTAGGCTTACAACTTAACCGCTTAACTGAGTACGATAGCCGCTTTGCCGATGCGACACAAAGTGCTGAATCCCGGCGTGAAGCCTTTGCTTATCTGAGACAAGATCGCAGCCTTAACGATAACTGGCGCTGGCGGCCTACGCTTTATGTTGGCTATGGTACAGTCCGAGGTGAGCTAAGAACAAATAGCGATGAACCGTTAGAAGATAATGGCTGGTTAGCAAAATTCAGTCCTAACCTGATTTGGCAGCTTAGCCAAAGCAGCGGTGCTTATCTGCTGATTAACCCTACGGTTAAATTACATAATCTGCAATTTGGTGGCGGCAATATTCAGGTATTTGTGCCATTTTAATGCTAACACCGACCGGACTGGCACGTTTTTTCAGCAACTGACGGCACAAGGCTTTACAAAATAGCCAAAGCCGTTAGGCTGCCACTATTTCCGGCTCGAACAAGCATTACAGCGAGGCACTATGCAACCCTTTATCTATCATATCGGCACTCAGGGACAACCCTGGGGCGAGGCAGAAAAACAACAATGGCTCGCCGAGCAACGCATCAAGCGCAGCTATCAGAGCGATGTGTTAAGTCAGCTTAGTGCCCTGGAGTCGCAGTTTGAGGTGATCCAATACGGTGAGCTGGATTATCAGGCGCAGGGCTTTAGCCGTTACCCGCTGTTTTTATTAAAAAGCCGCAACTGGCAGGCCGATAAACCGCTGGCGCTGGTCACCGGCGGTGTGCACGGTTATGAAACCAGTGGAGTGCATGGTGCGCTGCGCTTTGCCAAAACCCATGCTGCGGCCTATGTTGCCGACTTTAACCTGTTGATTGCACCCTGTATCAGCCCCTGGGGCTATGAAACGATCAATCGCTGGAACCCATTGGCGGTCGATCCAAACCGTTCCTTTATTGCCAATAGCCCGGCCGCCGAAGCCGGTTTGTTGCGCGATTATCTGCTGGCGTTGGGGACCACGCCTTTGGTGCATATTGATCTGCATGAAACCACGGATTCAGATAACAGTGAATTTCGTCCGGCCAAAGCAGCACGCGATGGCACGGTAAATACTAACTGGAATATTCCGGATGGCTTTTATCTGGTTGGTGATAGTGAAAATCCACAGCCGGATTTTCAAAAAGCCATGATTGATGAAGTGGTAAAAGTGACGCATATCGCCCCTGCTGATGAGCAAGGCTGGTTGATTGGCGAGCCGCTGGCGCAGTTTGGCGTCGTCAATTACCCGAAAAAATCCCTGGGGCTTTGTGGCGGCATGACCGCTGCGCGCTTTGTTACCACCACCGAAGTTTATCCGGACAGCCCCAGTGCCACGCCCGAGCAGTGTATTCTGGCGCAGGTAGCGGCGGTAGTGGGTGGCTTAAACTTTGTTCGGACGCAGCTGTCAGCGAAGTCGGCATAGTCGGAACAGTCGGCATAGTAAGCAACATGAGTATTCAGATCCGCTTAATCAGCGCTGCCGATCTGGCGGCGGTGGTGGCGCTGCAGGATAGCTGTTATAGCGATAATCTGTATGAGCCACCAGAATTACTGGTAAAGCGTCTGGCCGCAGCGCCGGACAGTTGCTGGCTGGCAGAAAACCCAGCCGGTGAGCTGTTAGCTTATTTGTTTTGCTACCCCTCTTTAGCTGGCAAGGTAGTGCCACTGGGCAGTCCGTTTCAGGTTGCCAGCAAGCCGGAGCTATTGTATTTACACGATATGGCGGTGAGCGCTAAGGCCAGGGGTTTAGGCCTGGCCAGCAGTTTGCTACAGCAGGCCGAATACTTTGCCAGAGAGCAGGGATTGACCCGGTTAGCGCTGGTAGCAGTACAGGGCTCGGTAAGCTACTGGCAGCGACAGGGTTTTCTCGTACAAGATACACTCTGCCCTGATGCTGAGGCGGCACTACAGAGTTATGCCGGGGAACAGGCGCGGTATATGTTCAAAGATGGTGCTTGACAGTAACTTGTTGCAAAACCGATTAAGCGCTAGAATTACCAATAGTTTAATCAAGGGGCTAAATATGGTCAGCAAGCAGCAGTTACAAAAGCGCTTTGAAGCAATAAAGGTTAGCAATTTTGCTGAGAGCCTGCGTCTTGAGGGGTTAAAACCTACCAAAGACAAAGCTAGCTTGAACCCCAAAATTTTAGCTAGACTCAAGCAATTACAAGAGTTACATGACTGATAAGTATGGTGTTGGACAAGATCCCTACTGTTACCCAAACTCTTCTTTATTGATCAATCTGCTGGATTTAAAGTCTGAAGAAGAACTTACAGCAGCGGAAGTTGAGTTCACCTCGTACCGGTTGAGCACCTTTATCCCAGACTTCGATAATCTGAGCTTCGATTATCTTTGCCATATCCATTATCATCTATTTCAAGACTTATACAGTTGGGCCGGACAAATCAGAACTGTCGATATTGCAAAACAATCGACGCATTTTTGTAATGTTCGATATATTTCAAAGTCAGCGGAAAAGTGTTTTGAAGTACTGCCGAGAAATAATTACTTCCGAGAGATGCCGCTCCCAGTATTTATTAATAATCTTGCGGACTTTTTCTGTGAAGTTAATGTGCTTCATCCGTTTCGAGAGGGTAATGGCAGAAGCCTAAGATTGTTTTGTGAGGTTTTAGCATTGCAGGCGGGTTATGAATTAAGTTGGCACCATATTTCGCAGGAAGACTGGTTGCTAGCAAACATTGCAGGTTATCAGGGGGACCTAATGCCATTATTCCGGCTGTTTAGGTTAGCGACAAAACCTATCGATATTTAAGTTATTCCGCTTTCTACACTTAGCGGTGACCACAACTTTGCCCTATTGCGACAGCGGCAGCTATACTGATTGCTGCTTAAAGCAGCAACTGGCAGAGGAACCGCCATGCGTAATCCCATTGTTATCCTGCACGGCTGGAGTGATAACAGCCGCTCGTTTCGTGACTTAGCCCACTTTCTGCAAACCGAGTTTGGTGCTGCGGTACAACATCTGTATCTGGCTGACTGGTTGTCATTACAGGATGAGATCAGTTATGGCGATCTGGCCGCGGCGATGCAACAAGCCTGGCTGGGTATGCAGCTGCCCACTTCGCCGCAAAGTGTTGATCTGATCGTCCACAGCACCGGTGCCCTGGTTAGCCGGCACTGGTTTACCCGTTATTATGCTGCGGCCACTAACCCGGTTAAACGTTTTCTGCAGCTGGCGCCGGCCAACTTTGGTTCGCCGCTGGCGCATAAAGGCCGCAGTTTCTATGGCCGGGCCGTGAAAGGCTGGAAGCAACCGGGCTTTCAAACCGGCGCCAATTTGTTATATGGGTTGGAGCTGGCGGCCGACTATAGCCGGGAACTGGCTAAAGCCGATCTCTTTGCCGCTGAGTCCTGGTATGGTGCGGGCAGAATGCTCAGCACCATTTTTATTGGTAACCGCGGTTACAGCGGGATCAGCGCTATCGCCAACGAAGCCGGTTCAGATGGTACGGTGCGCATTGCCGGGGCAAACCTGAATTGCCGTTATCTGAAAGTGGCACTGGATGAGCAGCAAAACGTTAAGCCCGGCAGCTTGCAGCTGCGAAAAAGTCAGGGGGAAATCGCCTTTTCGGTGCTGCCAGATGAGCATCATGGCAGTATTATCGGTAATGGTAAAAAAGCCCCGCATAACCCGCTGACCTTAAAGCTGATTCGCCAGGCACTGCAAGTCGAGGATGCCGATTTTCAGGTGGGCAGCACAGGTCATTTTGCCTATCAGCAGCAGTTGGATAGCCAAAACCCGCCTGCCAACTGGCACGCGGATTTGCGCAGCCAGGTGCTTTGTAAGCTCCAGGATCAGCATGGCGATCCGGTCACCGATTACTTTTTAGAAATGTATCGCACGGCAAATGCCGATAGTCGCTTTGAACAAAGGCTGTATCAGCAGTTTTTACGGCACGTGCATCCGCATAGCCAGCAGCCACAAAATCGGGCGTTTTATTTTGATGTGGCGGCATTAAACGAGCTTAAACAAAGCCCGAACTTTCAGCAGTTGTTTTTAAGTTTTCATGCCCAGCCGCTGTTTAAGCCACCGCGGCAACCCGCAGGCTTTAGCGCGGTGCCAGCCAGCGCAGCTGCAGGGCTGCGCTTGGCGGTTGAGGAACTGGCGCAGATTTTTGCACCGCATCAAACACTGCTGTTGGATGTGGAATTAACGCGCCAGGTCGCTGAGTCGGTTTTTACTTTGCAGCGTCATTAAAGGCCGCACGCCAGCGTTGATAACGCTTAAGCGTTGGTGCCGGGCGCTCGGTATACCAGGCATAACCTTGCCGGCGTTCGAGCGAGACCTGATGCACGTCATAATACAGTTCGCCATCACGATCGCCAAAGATCGGTCTGTTGGTATTAAGCTCAGCAAAGCGTGGCCACAGCGGCCCGGCGCCGGCTTTGGCTTGCAGCACCCGCAGTTGCGGATGCCAGTGTTGATCAGTGATCGCATGGCGTGCTAACCAGCTAGCTGCCGCATGAATAGCTCGCTGTAACTCATCGGATGGCTCGGGCAAACTAAGCAAAAAATCCAGCAGGCTGGCACTTTCCATTACCGCCAGCGCTGGCCTCGCAGGCAAAGTCAGGCCTGGGGTTTTTGTGCTTTTGTTCGTATCTGGAATTTCCCTGTCGCGGAAAATCACTTAGTCTGTAACACGGTCTATTACGGAGAGTGCAAATTGAGAGTATTGCTAAGCATGCTGGCATTAGCTTTTGCGGCGCCGCTTTCGGCAGAGATCCTGGCTCAGCAGTTACCGGGTTTTTATCAGCAGCTGAAAGCAGAGCAACAGTTTAGTGCCGCCTGGCGCCCGGATAGCGCTCAGTCAATTCAGCTGTGGCGTACTGAGGCGCGGCAACTGCTGCGCGACGCACTGCTGTGGCCTGAACAGCCACTGGATTTTGCGGCTGAACAACTGATGGTTGAGCAGCGCGATGGCTATCAGGCCGAGCGCTGGCAGCTTAATCTGACGCCAGAAAACCGGGTTACCGTTTCGGTGCTGCGCCCGGCAGGTGAGGGGCCTTTCCCGGCGGTACTGCTGCTGCATGATCACGGCGCTTATTTTTTAATTGGTAAAGCCAAACTGATCAAACCCTTTGCCAGGGATCCGGATCTTGCCAAGGCGGAGGCCTGGATTAAACGTTATTACGATAGCCGTTTTATCGGTGATGAGTTAGCGGCTCAGGGGTATCTGGTGCTGGCAGCGGACTCCTTGGGTTTTGGTGAACGGGGACCTTTAAATGCCGATGCCCAGCAGGCGCTGGCCGCGAATTTTTTTCAGCTCGGGCGCTCGCTGGCCGGGTTGGCGGCTTATGAAGACTTGCGGTTGGCAGCCTTTCTTGCCCAGTTGCCGCAGGTCGATAACACTCGCATTGCTGCATTGGGTTTTTCAATGGGCGGGTTTCGGGCCTGGCAACTGGCGGCGCTGACGGATGATATCAAAGCCGCAGCGACCATCAGCTGGATGACCACCAGTGATACTGCTATGACGCCGGGCAATAATCAATTACGCGGCCAAACGGCGTTCTGGATGTTACATCCCGGGTTGGCAGCGAAACTGGATTACCCGCATCTGGCGGGTATAGCCGCACCTAAACCGGCATTGTTTATCAGTGGTGCTAAAGATCGTCTGATGCCAGCGGCCGGCACTGAGCAAGCTTTTGCCACGATGCGACAAATCTGGCAGGCGCATGGCGCCGGCGAAAAGCTGGTGACTGATCTTTGGCCGGAGCAGGGACATCAGTTTACGGCGGCGCAGCAGCAGCGGGTATGGCGTTGGCTGGAGGAGGTGTTTGCTAAGCCTGCTGCTGCAGATAATCATTAGCGTTGTCATCGGAGCATCCGGCGCGTTTAGCCGCCGGATGCTTGTATCTCTAATCTTCAGCGTCCAGACTAGCGCAACGCCCTTAGCAGGGTAGTAATTTTCTCCACTGGCTTCAAGGATCACATCCCTGTGCCCTTTCAGCCTCCGCAGCATCCCTGCTGCTGTTACGAAAATTCTACCGCAGCTAAGGGCTTAAATAGTATCTGGTATGCATCACGAAAAATATCATAGAGAACAGCAGGTATAAGACGAGGTGGTAAGCATTCCGTGCACTTTGTAAGGGAATGTATTTTTCAGGGATGAAAAATGCCACAAATTTGCCGGGAGCAAATTTGAACAGCTTTAGCTGGCCCGTAGGGCAAACTTCAGGATGAAGTTTGTAACCGTGCAGGGATGTATTCACAGCGTGTCCCGTCAAAGTTGTACGGTGTGCTTGCCACCGTATGCACAGATCTGGGACTCTATCTCTAACGCCGGATGGGGATAACTTGATAGTTCACCCGTAGACGACGGATTTGAGGATTCTTAAGGTAGTAACAACCAAATCACTACTGATCTAAACCTCCCTGCGATCTGGTATAGTCCGCTTATTTCCCTGAATACAGAGCAACATATGCAATACACCACTTTAGGCAGCAGCGGCCTGCGGGTGTCACGGGTTTGTCTGGGTACCATGACCTGGGGCCAGCAAAATACCCAGGCAGATGCCGATGCGCAACTGGCGCTGGCACTGGATGCCGGCGTGAATTTTATCGACACTGCAGAAATGTATGCGATCCCACCGCGGCCAGAAACCTATGGCGCCACCGAGCAGATTATTGGCAACTGGTTAAGCCGTAATAGCGCCAAACGAGAGCAGTTAGTGCTTGCTACCAAGATCGCCGGCAACGGCCTGGCACATATTCGCGACGGGAGCGATATTAGCCCGCAAAGTCTGGTCGCCGCGGTAGACGGCTCGCTTAAGCGGTTACAGACAGACTATATCGATGTATACCAGCTACACTGGCCAAATCGCCGTTCGCCGCACTTTGGCCGGCATGCCGTGAATCAGGTACGCTTTAGTGAAACGGATAGCATAGCGCAGCAAGCAGAGATGCTGGCGATTCTGGAAACGCTTGGCAAGCTGGTGCAGGCTGGCAAGATCCGCTATTGCGGCCTGTCGAATGAAACGCCCTGGGGGATTAGCCAGTACCTAAAGCTCAGTGCAGAGCACAACTTACCGCGGATGGTCTCGATTCAAAATGAGTTTAGTCCGTTGCATACCAAAGACTGGCCCTATCTAATTGAGCAATGCCAGCACGAAAACATCGCCTATTTGCCCTGGTCACCGCTGGCAGGTGGTGCCCTAACCGGTAAGTATCTGGACGGGCAACGACCGGCTGCAAGCCGCTGGACCCTGGTGCAGCGCAATGGTTTATTTCGCGACACACCAGAGTCAAATGCGGCGATCCGTGCTTTTTGTGAACTGGCTGCCGCCCATCAGCTAAGCGCGGCGCAATTGGCGCTGGCCTGGGTGAATCAGGTTGATGGTGTCAGTTCGACCATTATCGGCGCCACCAGTACCAGCCAGTTAGCAGAAAATCTGGCCGCCTTTGAGCTGACATTAAATCACGAGCTACTGGCTGGCGTAACCGAATTTCTGCGCCAGCACTCACTACCGTTTTAGCCACTTTACAATGGCTGGGGGTCAGGTGTTACAGTAATAGCTAATATGCAGCAGTTGAGGTATTACCTTGACCAGAGAGAATCAATCGGATTGCCAGCAATCAGCTTGTTGCGCAAAAGTGCAGCCTGAGCAAGAGCCTGTTACTAAAGCCGCCAGCCATGATGCTCAGTGGCATAGCCTTTATCATATTCCGAAAATGGATTGTCCATCGGAAGAGCGATTAATCCGTCTGGCATTGCAGGACCTGGATGGGATTGTGCAACTCGAGTTTGACCTGGCACAGCGTCAGCTGGCGATCTTGCATCAGGGCGATGCAACGATGATCACTAAAAAGCTGCAATGTTTGGGGTTGGGAGCACAGCTTTCCGTCTCACGTGCCGCATCCTTAGCTGATCGCCAAAGCTTTACCGCTGATCCGGCAGCTGAAAGACGTACACTTTATTGGTTGCTGGCAATCAACGCTATGATGTTCGTGCTGGAGTTTGCTGTTGGCATAGTCGCGCAGTCAATGGCGCTGCTCGCCGACTCATTAGACATGTTTGCTGATGCAGCGGTTTATTTGCTGGCCTTATTCGCCGTCGGCAAAGGATTACAGTTACAGCTTCGGGCTGCCAAAGTGGCAGGCTGGTTACAGGCGATTCTGGCGCTTGGCGTGTTAGCCGAGGTTGTACGCAGAGCACTATATGGAAGTGAGCCGCAGTCAACGCTGATGCTGGGCATGGCCAGTCTGGCGTTAGTCGCAAACGTCAGTTGCTTGGTGTTACTGGCTAAACATCGGCAGGGTGGCGTTCATATGAAAGCCAGCTGGATCTTTTCGGCTAACGATGTATTGATTAACTTTGGAGTGATTCTGGGCGCGTTGTTAGTCGCATGGACCGGCTCGGCTTATCCGGATTTGCTGGTAGGGGCTGTTATTGGCGCTATCGTGTTGTTGGGCGCCAAACGGATATTGGCGTTAAGACGCTAGTGTTTTATGACAGTTTTATGAAGTTTAGCGCCATGACTTGATATGTGAAAAAACATATATACAATGCAATGTATATGTGTTTTTACGTACATGGGTTCAGCATGGCGTTAGCGAAAATCCTTTTTATCTGCACCGAAAATTCGGCGCGCTCCATTATGGCGGAAGCGATAGCCCGACATAAATATGCCGATCGTTTTGAAGTTTATAGCGCCGGTAGCCACCCGGGCACCGCCGATAGCCGGGCATTGGCAGTATTAAACTCGCATGGCATTAGCACCGAAGGTTTGTTTTCCAAGCCCCTGAGCGCGCACCGGCAGCAGCATTTCGATTATGCCATCGTACTGTGCAGCAAAACCGCTGCTGAGTGTGCCCATGATATTTCAGCCAAACATCTGCTGGCCTGGGATTTTAGCGATCCCAAACAACAGGGTACTCTCAAAGCCTTTGAAACGACCTTGCATGAACTGGCTGAACGGCTGAGTATGTTTGTGCTGCTGTATGACAAACAACATCAGCACGAGCCACTCACCGCACTAAATCTGTGCAAATTACTGTCTGACGACACCCGTCTTAATACCGTACTACTGATCCAGGCGGAGCAGGAGCTGTGTGTCTGTGAGCTGACGGCAGCCCTTGTCGAAACGCAGCCAAAAATATCCCGGCATTTAGCAATGCTCCGCAAAGCGGGCTTGTTACAAGACCGCCGGCAAGGGCAGTGGGTGTATTATCGCCTGGCCGAAGATTTACCGTTGTGGGCCAGCGAAAGCATTAAGCAATTTGCCACTGCCAGCGCCAGTAGCATCCAGCCGCTATTAGCTAACCTGAACGCGATGGGCGAACGGCCGGTACGTGAACAGCTTTGCTGTAGTTAATAACGCAATCTGGAGTGATCTTTTGGGCATTTTTGAACGCTATTTAACCCTTTGGGTGGCACTGGCGATGCTCGCCGGCGTGCTGGGTGGTCTGGCGGTACCTGCCGTATTTCAGCAAGTTGCCGTGCTGGAGTTTGCTCATGTTAATCTGGTGATCGCCGTCTTTATCTGGATCATGATTTATCCCATGATGGTGCAGATTGATTTTAGTGCCATTAAAGACGTCGGCAAAAAACCAGCGGGCATAGTGCTGACACTGGTGGTCAACTGGCTGATCAAACCCTTTACCATGGCGCTGTTAGGCTGGTTATTTTTTAAAGTGCTATTTGCCGATTGGGTTGACCCGCAAACCGCTACTGAATATATCGCCGGTATGATTCTACTTGGGGTAGCGCCCTGTACCGCTATGGTGTTCGTCTGGAGTCAATTAACTAAAGGCGACGCCAACTACACGCTGGTACAGGTATCGGTAAATGACCTGATTCTGATCTTTGCCTTTGCGCCTTTAACGGCGCTGTTGCTGGGTGTAACGGAGATTTTTGTGCCCTGGCAAACGTTAGTGATATCAGTATTGCTGTATGTTGTCTTACCGCTGATCGCAGGTGTATTAACCCGCCAGCTGCTGGCGAAAGAGCCTGCCAGACTGGCTGCCTTTCTCGCCGGAATTAAACCCTTTTCCATTGCTGGCCTGGTTGCCACCGTGTTGCTGTTATTCGCACTACAGGCAGAGACCATTATCCGGCAACCCCTGGCGATTGGCCTGATTGCGATACCGCTGTTGATCCAAACCTATGCCATCTTTGCCTTAACCTACTTTGCCGGCTGTAAATTGCGGTTACCGCATCAAGTCGCGGCACCGGCCAGCATGATTGGCGCCAGTAACTTCTTTGAACTGGCGGTTGCAGTAGCCATTGCTCTCTTTGGTTTGCACTCGGCAGCTGCGCTGGCGACCGTGGTTGGCGTCCTGGTCGAGGTGCCGGTGATGCTATCGTTGGTATGGTTTGCCAATCGTACCCGGCACTGGTTTAAAACAAGCTGACACTCAGCCTTTTGGAGCGATTTATGCCACACCCTTATGATGTGCTACAGGTTAATGATGCGAACTTTATTTTTACCCCTTGCCCCGGTACCAAGGGCACCTCTGTGGCTGAGGCGTTAGCGACACTTAAAGCTGCGGGTGCCAAAGCCGTATTAACGCTAACACCGGCAACTGAGCTGGCGGCGCTGAAGGTCGCGGAGCTGGCCGAACAATGCGCAGCAGCTGGCTTAACCTGGTTTCATTGCCCGATAGAAGATGACTGTGCGCCGGGTGAAGCCTTTCAGCAGGCCTGGCAAAGTGCCGGCCCCGCCATACAGCAGTTACTTAGCCAGCAGCAGAGCGTGGCGATTCATTGCAAAGGCGGCTCAGGTCGCACTTCGCTGGCGGCAGCACAACTGCTAGCCGAACGTGGTGTCGCTAAAGCACAGATCCTGAGCAGTATTAAGCAGATCCGGCCGCATGCGCTAAGCCTGCCGCCACATATTGATTATTTTAACGCGCTAGCTGGCGCCTGACAGAAGGATTTACTGATGACGATTAAAGTTGGCATTAACGGCTTTGGCCGGATTGGCCGCCTGGCCCTGCGTGCGGCCTTTGATTGGCCAGAGTTTGAGTTTGTACAGATCAATGATCCGGCAGCCGATGCCGCAACCTTTGCCCATTTACTGAACTTTGACTCAGTCCATGGCCGCTGGCAGCATCAAGCTGAGGCGGCTGGCGATACCATACTTATTAATGGCAAAACCATTCAGGTCAGCGGCAATAAAGCCATTGCCGATACTGACTGGTCTGGTTGTGATCTGGTGATTGAAGCTTCGGGTAAGATGAAAACCAAAGCCGCGCTACAAGCTTACCTGGAGCAGGGCGTAAAGCGGGTGGTGGTAAGTGCACCGGTAAAAGAAGCCGGAGTGCTGAATGTGGTGATGGGCGTGAATCAGCAGTTATTTAATGCCGCCGAACATCGCATTGTTACTGCAGCCAGTTGTACCACTAACTGTTTAGCGCCGGTGGTTAAGGTGATCCACGAACAACTGGGGATTAAGCATGGCTCTATTACCACGATTCATGATTTAACCAATACGCAATCGATTTTAGATACGCCCCATAAAGACTTACGCCGGGCACGCGCCTGTGGTGCCAGTTTAATTCCGACCACCACCGGCTCAGCGACCGCTATTACCGAGATCTTCCCGGAGTTAAAGGGCCGCTTAAATGGCCATGCGGTGCGGGTGCCACTGGCTAATGCCTCGTTAACGGATTGCGTGTTTGAAGTCGAGCGCGCCACTACCGCCGAGGAAGTGAATGCCATGCTCAAGGCTGCAGCTGAAGGTGAGCTGGCAGGAATTTTGGGTTATGAAAGCCGGCCGCTGGTGTCGGTGGATTATAAAACCGACCCACGCTCCAGTGTTATCGATGCCTTATCGACTATGGTGGTCAATGGCACTCAGGTCAAAATTTATGCCTGGTACGACAACGAATGGGGCTATGCCAATCGTACGGTCGAACTGGCGAAATTAGTCGGTTTGGCAGACTAAATGACGATATGATGAATATGCGCAGCGACGTTAAACAATATCTGGTTGTCACCGGTAATTACTGGGCCTTCACGCTGACCGACGGTGCGCTGCGCATGCTGATTGTGCTGCATTTTTATCAGCTGGGTTACTCGCCGCTGGCGATTGCCTCGTTATTCTTGTTTTACGAGTTTTTCGGGATTGTGACTAACCTCACTGGCGGTTGGCTCGGCGCCCGGCTCGGCTTAAACAAGACCATGAATATCGGTTTGTTTCTGCAAATTATTGCGCTCAGTATGTTGTTAGTGCCTGCGGATATGCTAACGGTACTGTGGGTCATGGTGGCGCAAGCGATCTCAGGTATTGCCAAAGATCTGAATAAAATGAGTGCGAAAAGCGCCATCAAGCTATTGCTACCGGATGAGGCGCAAGGGGCGCTGTATAAGTGGGTGGCGGTATTAACCGGTTCCAAAAATGCGCTAAAGGGCGTCGGGTTTTTCCTCGGTGGTCTATTGCTGGCGTTGCTGGGATTTCAGGGCGCAATGGCCGCGATGGCGGCTACGCTCTTGCTGGTGTGGATCCTTAGTTTGTTGCTGCTGAAAAAGGATCTGGGGAAAAAAAGTTTCAAACCCAAATTTACCGAGTTGCTGTCAAAAAGTGCCAGTTTAAACTGGCTATCGGCGGCGCGGTTTTGTTTGTTTGCCTCGCGCGATGTCTGGTTTGTCATAGCTCTGCCTATTTATCTTGCCAGCAGCGCCGGTTGGTCACAGAGTGCGGTCGGGGCCTTTTTAGCCTGCTGGGTGATTGGTTATGGCATAGTACAAGCTCTTACGCCTGCACTTACCCGCAGCAGTAAAAAGGCGCCACCGGCGGCCGGTACAGCGCTGCATTGGGCTTTGGTGCTGGCAGCCTTACCCTGGCTGATCGGTCTGGCGATGCTATTTAGTGGCGAGCCGCTGTGGGCACTACTGCTTGGCTTGCTGCTCTACGGTGCGGTATTTGCCATTAACTCCAGTTTGCATAGCTATTTAATTGTGGCCAGTGCCAATCGTGACGGTGTCTCGCTGGATGTCGGCTTTTATTATATGGCAAACGCGGCCGGGCGTTTAGTCGGCACTTTATTATCCGGCTGGGCGTTTCAGGCCTATGGTTTAGTGGCGTGTTTGTGGATCTCAGGGTTACTGTTGCTCGGTGCTGTGCTTTGTACCTGGGCGTTACGGCGCTGTCAGACATCGGCACAGGTAACGGGTTGAGCAGATTAATTTTTTCTTTTGTTGTTTTTTTACACTAGACTGAAGCGGACTGGAACTAAAAACAGCAAGAGGAGAGTGATATGCGTTGGTCTGCTTCAATTTTAGCGTTATCTTGCGCCGCTTTTTTAGCGGCCTGCTCGCCACCGGCAGAGCAACAAACTGCGACTCCGCCACTGCCACCACAGGCCGCGGTAAGTCAGACGGTGCCGCAGTATTCGGCTGAAACCTTTTTTAATACCACCACCCTCTATGGCTCTTCACTAAGTCATGACGGCACTGCGGTACTGGTAACCAGCGATGCCAGTGGTATTTTTAATGTCTACCGTTATCCGGTAGATGGCAGCGCCCCAACGCAGTTAACCCAATCGACCAGCGATGCCTATAACGGTATCAGTTGGTTTCCTAAGGATGATCGCTTTTTATATACCGCCGATCAGGGTGGCAATGAGTTAAACCACGTTTATGTGCAACTACCCGATGGCAGCAGCAAAGATTTAACACCGGGCGACAAGCTCAAGGCGCAGATGGTGGGCTGGCATCAGGACGATGTGCATTTCTTTATTATGACCAACGAGCGGGATAACCGCTTTTTCGATTTGTATCAATACAGCAGTGTGGACTACAGCCGCAGCATGTTGTTTGAAAACAATACCGGTTTTAACTTAGAAGCGGTAAGCCCGAATGGCCGCTATCTGGCGCTTAGCCGCACTAACTCTAACTCTGACTCCGATCTGTTTCTGGTCGATTTACAGACCGATAAAGCAGAACCTAAGTTGATTACGCCTACCGATGGCAATATCCAGCATGGCGCCTATACCTTTACTTTGGATAACAAGGCCTTGATCTACAGTACCAATGGCCACGGCGAATTTAATCAGGCCTGGCGTTACGATCTTGCCACTGCCGAGCATAGTGCCTACAGCGCGGCGGATTGGGACCTGTCCTTCCTATATTTCTCGAAATCAGGCCGTTATCAGGTGGTGGGGGTGAATGCCGATGCCCGCACTGAGTTAACCATTACCGATCTGAGCAACGGGCAAAAACTACAAATGCCGGCTTATCCAGCCGGCGATTTACGCGGTGTCAGTTTCTCGGCCGATGAAAACACCATGGTGTTTTATGTGAACTCAGATACCTCACCGTCAAACTTATTTGTCTGGCGTCTGGGCACCGATAGCGTGGCACAGCTGACCCAAACCCTGGCTGCGGGTATGGATGCCGCGCATCTGGTGCAAAGCTCGATCGAGCGCTTTAAAAGTTTCGATGGCCTGGAAATTCCCGGCTTACTGTATAAACCTAAGCAGGCCAGTAGCAGCAACAAAGTCCCCGGTATTATCTGGATCCACGGTGGTCCGGGCGGGCAAACGCGGCAGGGCTACAGTGCGATGATGCAGCATCTGGTCAATCATGGTTATGCGGTGTTTGGTGTCAATAACCGGGGTTCGTCCGGTTATGGCAAAACCTTCTTTCACCTTGATGATAAACGGCATGGTGAAGATGACTTACAAGACATCGTCTATGGTAAAAAGTACCTGCAAAGCCTGGATTGGATTGATGGCGACAAGATTGTGGTGATGGGTGGTAGCTATGGTGGCTACCTGACGATGGCGGCACTGGCCTTTACCGATGAGTTTGATGCCGGTATTAATATCTTCGGTGTTACCAACTGGGTTCGGACGCTGGAGAGCATTCCACCATGGTGGGAGAGTTTCCGTCAGTCGCTGTACGATGAGCTGGGCGATCCGGCCGTTGATGGTGAACGTTTACGCCGTATTTCGCCGCTGTTTCATGCCGGTAATATTAAAGCCCCGGTATTGGTCGTGCAGGGCGCTAACGACCCGCGGGTGTTACAGGTTGAGAGCGATGAGATGGTGGCGGCGATCCGTGCTAATAATGTGCCGGTGGAGTATGTGTTGTTCCCGGACGAAGGCCATGGGTTTGCGGTAAAAGCTAACCGGATTAAAGCGCAGGAGGCGTATTTAAGTTTCCTGCAAACGCATCTGAAGTAACGGGGTGTTGTTTGATTAAAGCGCCGCAGCGAATTACTGCGGCGTTTTTGTTGGTGACGGATGATTGAAGTAATGTTGCTGCCATAATTACAGCGTATGATATGGTGATAAGTTAGAAGCTGCAGTGGCAAGGAGCGCCGCATCCGGCGGCAAGCCACGGGTTGGAACCTGCGTAATTTTGGGTAAAAGTAGCGGCTAGAATGGGGCAACGCCCTTAGCAGGGTAGTAATTTTCTCCACCGGCTTCAAGGATCACATCCCTGTGCCCTTTCAGCCTCTGCAGCATCCCTGCTGCTGTTACGAAAATTCTACCGCAGCTAAGGGCTTAAATAGTATCTGGTAGGCATCACGAAAAATATCATAGAGAACAGCAGATAGAAGACGAGGTGGTAAGCATTCCGTGTGTGCTTGCCGCCGGATGCTCCGCGTTTGAATCTGCGTAACTATGTGTAAGGGTAGCGTTTAAAATAGTGTGGCTAAGGGCTTAAATGACATCTGCGAGCAAGCAGAATTTAGCAAGGAACAATGATTAAAAACATGACTGAGACATCGACAAACAACTTCTGGAGCATCTTCCGGATTTTCCTGATACTGGGCCTAACCTCCTTCGGCGGGCCGGTAGCGCATCTTGGTTACTTTCGTACCGAATTTGTTGAAAAACGTAAATGGCTGACTGAACGCGACTATGCTGAACTGGTGGCGTTATGCCAGTTCTTACCCGGCCCGGCCAGTAGCCAGGTTGGTTTAGCGCTTGGGTTATTACGTGGCCGTTATCGCGGTGCGCTGGCGGCGTGGCTTGGTTTTACGTTGCCATCGGCTGGGGTATTGATTGCGTTTAGCCTCAGTTTGGCGATGTTACAAAGCCCGCTGTTGCAGGGTGCCTTGCAGGGCTTAAAGCTGGTGGCGGTTGCTGTGGTCGCTCATGCGGTTTGGGGGATGGCAAAAAGTTTATGTAGTACGGTGCCAAAAGTCAGCATTATGGCGCTAAGTGCGGTGTTGTTGCTGTTATTTCCGGTTATCTGGTTGCAACCTGTGGTGATCCTGCTTGGTGCACTGCTCGGTTATTTTCTGTTAAAGCAGGAAGCAGCCGCTGCGGCCTCTGCCTTACCTCTTAGTGTGTCGAGTACGGCAGCCAAGGCTTACGGTCTGTTATTTCTGGTCTTGTTATTCGGTTTACCGCTCGTGGCGCAGCTCTATCCCGGTGCTGTTGTCACTATGTTCGATATTTTCTACCGTGCCGGTGCGCTGGTGTTTGGCGGGGGGCATGTGGTGTTGCCACTGTTACAGGCCGAAGTGGTGCCAACAGATCTGGTCAGTGCTGATAACTTTATTGCCGGCTATGCGGCAGCGCAGGCTGTACCCGGCCCTTTGTTTACCTTTGCCGCTTTTTTAGGTGCCGCCAGTAATGGTGAACTAAGCGGTGTTTGGGGTGGGGTAGTGGCGCTGCTGGCCATCTTTTTGCCGTCTTTTCTGGTATTGGCGGCGGTGCTGCCGTACTGGCAAACACTGCGCGCTTCTAATAACGTCAGTCGCTTAATGGCCGGCGTGGGGGCCAGTGTCACCGGCATTTTGCTGTCAGCCTTATATCAGCCAATCTGGCAAAGTAGTGTGTTCGGAGCCACTGATTTTGCGCTGGCACTGCTGGGTTTTATTGCGCTGCAATTCTGGCGCCTGCCAGCCTGGTTACTGGTGCTGGCTGGCGCCTTGATTGGCATGGTAAGGGTGCTGTAGAGCCCTCTAGTTATTGCTTTAGAATCTCATCGACACTACCCTGCGCCAGTGGGTGATAACCTGGCCGCGCCTGTTGATAGACCTTACGGGCAAAGGCCAAACCATCCGGCGTTTTGGCTAGCTCGCGGTACAATGGCAGGATCAGTTTGCGCCGGCCGATGCTAATCAGATAGCGCTCTAGTGCCGGTAGCACTTCGCGATAGCCGGTTTTTAGGGCTAACAGATACCAGGCGTGGGCAATTTCGCTATTGGTCGATTGCGTCAGATTAAAGCCATTATCCAGCTGCTGTAACTGGCCGGGGCTAATGCTCAGCGGCAGGTTATTGATAAAGTACAGCCACTCATGCACTGTCCAGTCTGTGGTTGGCAGCTCATCCAGGGTGCGTAAACCTGATAACCAGGCATTGCTATGTTGTTGTACCCTGACAAAGGCATCTGATTGCGGGTTGGGGGCTGTCGCCGGTAAACCCCGGCCATGGATCCATTCCTGCACTTCGGCGGCACTGACTTTGCCGGGATACTTATTCAGCAAATTCGCTGTTAAGTAAGCTTCAAAGGCGGCAGTGGTGATACTTTGAAAGGCATGATCGTCGAAGTATTTTCTAACGAAAGGATCAAAGACCTCACGGCCAAAGCGGCTTTCCAAAAACATCAGAAACAGTTGTCCCTTGGTATAGGGCACGCCACTAAAAGCATCATCCGGATCGCGGCCTTTCAGATCGAGGTACAGCCGGCTATCGTCCGGATCCATACTGGCTAATTCCTGCTTTAGATCCTGCACCGCCAGGGCCTGCTCCATGATGGCGCGATCGGTGCCAAACACCTGCTCCATAATGCGGTTTTCGACATAAGAGGTAAAGCCCTCGTTTAACCACAGATCCTGCCAGGTCGCGTTGGTGACCAGATTGCCGGACCAGGAATGCGCCAGCTCGTGGGCAATCAGATTGACCAGGCTGCCATCGCCAGCGACTACGGTCGGTGTAATAAAAGACAGCACCGGGTTTTCCATGCCACCAAACGGAAAGCTGGGCGGTAAGATCAGTAAATCATAACGGCCCCAGCGATAGTCACCGTATAGCTGTTCAGTCACATCAATCATCTGTTGCGTGCTGGCGAACTCTTTGGCGGCGGCCTCCAGAATATAAGCTTCGGCATAAACGCCGGTTTGCTCACTCATGGCTTTAAATTCGAGATCACCGACGGCGATGGCCAGCAAATAGGGTGGGATCGCCTGCGGCATAGTAAAGCGGTAATCGCCACTACGCGCTGCGCCGGGGGCGGTTGGTGCACTCATTACCGCCAGCAGGTCTTTATCGGTTTGAATGCGGGCACTATAAGTCAAGCGCACCGCGGGCGTATCCTGAATCGGGATCCAGCTTCTGGCGTGAATCGCCTGATTCTGGCTAAACATAAAGGGTTGCGTTTTCGCCGCGGTTTGTTCTTTGCTCAGCCATTGCAAGCCTGAGGCCTGCGGTTGCGATTGATAGTGAATACGTAGCGTATCGGCTTGAAAATCCGGCTCTATCGTCAGCTTACTACCCAGCACCGCCTCAGCGGCAGCCAGACTAAAGGGCACTTTACGCCACTGACCATCAGCGCGGCGGGCATACACCTGTTTAATGATTAAGTCCCGAGTATCAAGGTAAACGGTATTGGCGCTCTGGTTTTGCCAGGTTAACGTCAAATCGGCAAAACCGGTCAGGGTTTTTTGTTCAAAATCGACCGCCAAATCCAGATAGAGATGGCTGACTTTCACATCCTGTAAATTGGCGTAGGTATAGGCATCATCAGCGGCCTGAGTCAGACCCGCGCCGAGCAGCAGTGCGCACAGCGCGGAAGCGCGTGCAGAGACGCGCGCACAAGATAGTGCAGAAAAACGCAGTAACATAGCAAACCTTATTCTTATTCAGCTAAAGTACAGTCAACAAGGTATGTAATAGTCGCACTTATGTAAAGGGAAGAACCATCATGCTGAGATTAACCACCGCTTTTAGTCTGTTAGTTGCTGCTGCCAGTGTCACCGCCAGTCCATTACCTGATTTCCCGTTTATCAATGTCACCGGTCAGGCGACGTTGGAAGTGGTCCCCGACAAAGCTCAGATCCGCTTTGTCTTGCGCCAGACCGGAGCGACGGCCGAACAGGCAACCCGGGCGGTCTACCGACAGGGCGAAAGTTTACTGAAGTTTTTACAAGCACAAGGCTTAACTGAGAAAGCACTGGATGCGGCGCAGATCAATAAAGAAGCGCTGTATAAAGACTATCAGGACAGAACCATCACCGGTTATGAAGCCAGCCAGCCGATCACCCTGACGCTGACCAATCTGGAACAGTATGTGACGGTAATGGATTATCTATTTACCCAGCCACAGATTTTCTCTATTCACAGTAGCTTTGATCACAGCAAACGCGAGGAATTTGAATTAACGCTAAGTGAAAAAGCCGGCGCGGATGCCCGTGCCCGTGCCAATCGCTTAGCCGCGGCGCAAGGCGTAAAGCTTAGCACCGTGTTTGCCATCACCGAGAACGCCGGTTTCGGTAATCTGGCCGGTGATTTTGGCTTTGGCGGTGGCCAGGTAAGTTATGGCCGGATGGAGAAAATGAGTGCCGACAGCGGCATGGCCGGGGCCTTATTAGCGCCGAAACAGATTACGTTGCAAAAAAGCGTGAATGTCATTTATAAGCTCAATCCTTAAGCCATATCAAGTTAGCGCTAAGCAGTAAGATCCTCAGCTGCTATGCTTTACGCAGGCAGGTAGGGGACTATTAATGGTCGAAGCAAAAGCGTTTCAGATTTGGGTTGAAAACAGGGTGGTTCTGGCTTGTATCCGTGGCTGCTGGGATCGTTTTGCGGCCGAGGATTATAGTCGGGCTTTTAAAGCGGCCGCCACCGGGCTTACCGGTCAGCCTTAGGCGCATATCGTGTATCTTGATGACTGGCAGTTGGGTACGCCCGATATTGAGCCGATAGTGCAGGAACTGGTGACCTGGTGTCTGCATAATGGCCTGGTGCTGACGGCTCAGGTGTATTGTCCGCACAGCGTAAAGCGCTACCAACTGGACAAGATGATTATTGAGAAAACCCTGACCTTTGAACGCCGCGTATATGCTGACCAACAACAAGCATTTAACTGGCTGTCCGAGCGAGGCTTCGCGGTAAATGACTCTTCATTTCAGCGCTGTTCCTGACGTTTAACTACCCTAATAACACTTTATCCCGACTCCGGTATGCTTGCCGTACCGGAGTCGTCACCTGCGATATCAGATCTCGCACTAAAGCGGACGCTAAACCGCACTCCGACTCCGGTATGGCGGGCGTAACTCCGCGCAAAGCACTGATGCAGTTGCCTTAGCAAGTTGGTATAATCTGCGCCCTCACTATCCTGCTGCTGTGCTTGCTAAAGGTCCTGCTTCATGTCGCAACCCCTGATTGATCGTCCGCTGCGCGGTATTATCGCTATGCTGCTGGCGGTGGCGTTTTTCTCGGCGATGGATGCCGGCATGAAAGCCTTGACTGCTTATCATAGCCCGATGCAAATCACCGCGCTGCGTGGCGCCTTAGCCTGGCCGCTGGTAGTCATTTGGTTATGTAGCAGTGGTGCCATTAAGCAGATCCTGCAAACCCGCTGGTCGTTGCATCTGCTGCGCGCTGCGCTCGGTATTACCATGCTTTGGGCCTTTGTGTTTAGCTTGCAAACGCTGGCACTGGCCGATGCTTATGCCATTTTCTTTGCGGCACCCTTTATTATTACCCTGCTGTCGGCCTGGTGGCTGAAAGAGTATGTGGCACCGCGGCAGTATCTGGTGTTGGTGATTGGCCTGGCGGCGGTGTGTTATATGTTAAAACCGGATGCCGGGCAGTGGCTAAGTTTAGGTGCTTTAGCGGCACTGTTGGCGGCCTGTTGCTACGCCGTGTCGGCGATTACGGTGCGGGTGCTGGCGCGCTCAGACAGCGCTGCCAATATGGTGTTCTGGCTGATGACCTTTTTAACCCTGGGTGCCACAGCGCTGGCATTGCCGAACTGGCAGCCGTTACAAGCGCAGCTATGGCCGGTCTATCTGCTGATTGGTGTCTGTGGCTTTCTGGGGCAAATTACGATTACCGAAGCCTTTCGCATTGCGCCGGCGGCAATAGTCGCGCCCTTCGAGTATACAGCGCTGCTGTGGGGCATTGGCTTTGATATTGCGTTATGGCAACTGTATCCGGGGCGCAGTGTTTTGCTTGGTGCCACTGTGATTATGCTCTGTGGTTTATATCTACTGTGGCAACAAAGACGCGGTCATTAGCTTATCAACATCAGCGCCACAAGCCCAGCTTATCGCCGGCATTCAGTTTTTGTTGCAGCAGCTGCAGTGTTTGCTGTTGCCCGTCTGAACGGTCATTTAACCAATACACAAAAACTCCGACAAAAAGCGCGCTTAGTGCCAGTTCCTGACCAATTCGCGTCAGGCCACTGGCACTAAGTGCTGCTGCTTCACGCAGCCACTGTACCGTCGCGCTGATCCTAAGCAGCGCTGCTGCTTGCAGATGAAAATGACCCGGTTCCAGCTTATACAGCAACATTTGCCCGGTTTGCTGTTGATAGGGGGCGAGGGCATTAAGCCAGCTGCTAATGGCCAAATATAAGCGCTCGCTTGCTGACCGCCCCTTATAGCAGTGGCTTAGCATCTGTTGATCGGCACGGTCAAACCAGGCGTCGGCCAGCTGATCTTTGGTGCTGATCTGTTGATAGAGTGCACTGAGCGGACAGTTGAGAGCTGAGGCGATATCGCAGAGCCGCAATTGTTCCCAACTGCTGGCCGCAGCCAGCTGTAAGGCGGTGTCGAGAATTTGTGCTTTAGTGGGGGCTTCCATTGGTCGCTTTGGCTCCGGCTTAAATACTCGGTTAAGTATAGTGGTGCCGGGCGAAAAAACGCCGGCAGCAGCGTTTGGCTGGCGTTTCTACTGCGTTATCGCTTGTTCATGTAGAATAACTACACATCACAAGCTCTGCCTTGTATAAACACCAGCCAAAGGGCTGCAAAAACAAGCAGCAACCGTCATCACACCCTAGTCATCAGGCTGCGTTTACACGCAGCGCCAATGCTTATAATCCGAGTCGGGTTGGCATGGCTGGCGCCTGCCGGTGGTCTTGCGGTGGGTTGGCTTTTAGCTGTTGTAGCGTATGTTCAATCGCCCGCTCCAGCTGCACATCGATGCCACGGTTGACGGCTATCGGATCCAGCTCTACCTCGATATCCGGCGCCACCCCTTCATTTTCCACCCGCCATTCGCCATCCGGCGTATAGAAGCGGAAGAAGGGTACCACATGGAAGCCGCCATCGATCATCGCTGGATTAGCCGAAATACCAATCAGCCCCCCCCAGGTACGGGTACCTATGGTTTTGCCCAATCCCAACCGTTTAAAGGCCCAGGGGAGGAAGTCGCCGCCTGAGCCGGCATCCTGGTCAATTAACATGGTTTTCGGGCCATAGATACCGGCTCCCGGCGTAGTAAAGCCGGCGCCGGCCCGATCTTTCCAGCCAGCCAGGAAGGGCCGGGCCAGGATTTCGGTGATATAGTTCGCCGCCTGACCGCCGCCATTTTTCCGCTCATCAATAATCAGCGCCGGCTTTTCGGTTTGCGCAAAGAACATCCGGTTAAAGAAGTAGAAACCGCCATCGGCCGTGTTTGGCAGGTAAACATAGGCAACCTGGCCCTGAGTCTTTTCTTCAACCCGTTTACGATTGTTTTCTACCCAATGCCAGAGTCTTAGCTGACTTTCATCGGTCACTGGCTCTACAGTAATATCGCGTTTGTTACGGCCACGCACATCGTCGGCCAGCGTCAGGCGAACTTGCTTGCCAGCCGTATTATCTAACAACTGATAGATATTTTGCGCAGCAGTGAGCTCGACACCGTTAATGGCCAGCAGGTAATCGCCGGCCTTGGCACTGGCGCCAGGCGTCGCCAGCGGCGCGCGCAGGAAGGGGCTCCAGCGATCACCCTGATAGACGGTTTTCAGGCGGTAGCGATTATTATCAATTTCAAAATCGGCGCCCAGCAAGCCTACGCCGGTGCTGGCAGCCTGGTAGATATCGCCGCCGCCAATCCGATTATGGCCAACCTGCAGCTCGGCAATCATCTCAACCAGCACTTCGTTCAGATCCTCGCGCCGCTGCACGTGGGCCAGCATTGGTTGATACTTATCGTAAATCCCTTGCCAGTTGATACCATGCAGTGCCGGATCGTAGAAATATTCCAGCTGCATCCGCCAGGCATCATTAAAGATCTGTTGCCACTCGGCTGCCGGATCGATAAAGCTGCGCACCTGACTTAAATCCAGCGCCTTGGGTTCAGGCTTGGCTACTGCATCCGCCAGTTGCAGGCGGTTTGGTAAACTCACCAACAGTAGCTTCTTGCCATCACCGCTCAGCTGATAGTCGCTGATCCCCTGCTGCACCAGGGCCGGTTTACGCTCTTTAAAATCAAAGCGATACAAGCTGGCGCTGTTGCGAGTGTCGCTGCCCGGTGGCTCATTACTGGCACCACTTTGTGGCAGTTCCAGATAGAACAGGGCACCATCACTGGCGACGCTAAGCCGGCTGTAGTTGCGCTCGGCAACCGGTAAGCCGACAATCCGATCCTGAATACCGATCAGGTCCAGCTGTACCGGCTTGACGGTCGCCGCCTTATCATCGGCCTCGGTTTTCGTTGCCGTCGCTTTCGGGCTCTCTTCATCACTTCGCGGTAACAACGGCGACTTACCATTCGCAGCGAGCACGGCAGCATATAGTGCAGAGCGTACCGGCCGCTCCCGCGTCGACAGATCCAGCCCCACCTGAGCCGGGCCGGTATTTACCGAGGCCGCGAAGTACAGATAATCCTGGCTAAATACCGGGCTGGTAGCATGGCTTAGACCATCCGTTAGCTGCTGGCTGCGCTGCAGCGTAAAGTCATACACTTTGATTTGGCTAAAATAATTTTCCCCCACCACCGTATAGGCCAGATAACGGCTATCCGGTGAGAAGCTGACGCTAAAGCCCTGGCGGCGCAAGGAGGTATCCAGTTTCAGCTCGCGTTTACGTTTCACATCATAGGCATATAAATTAAGATGATTATCCTGATATACCAAAAGGTTAGCATCAGGTGACCAGGCGAGCAGATTGTAATAGCCCGGATTCGCTAACTCCACCAGTTGCGGCCGGCCACTGCCATCCTGGCTGGCGATCACCAGTTGGTGCTTATTACCGGCATCAGAAAGATACGCCACCTTAGTGCCATCCGGGCTCCAGTGCGCATCAAACTCGCGAATATCGGAGCTTTGCGTCAGATTGCGGGTAGAGCCTTCTTTGGCTGGCACAGTAAAAATATCACCGCGGGCACTAAGTAAAACACGTTGACCAGTGGCGGATAAGCGGGCAGAGGTCAGGGTTTTGCTGGCATCTTTCCATTGTGGCCGGCGCTGCTCTGATTGGGTATTCAGTTGCACTACCAGCTGCTGGCTTTGCCCGCTGCTCAGGTCCAGCTGATACAGATAGCCACCGGCTTCATAGACCACGGTGTTGTCAAAGCCAGCTGCTGAGCGGATATCCCAATCACGCAATTGGGTAAGTTGTTCCACTTGCTGACCACGGTAGCGGAATAAATTGACAGCCTGGTTATCGCGGTCAGATAAGAAGTACACCTCATCCTGTAACCAGAACGGGTTGAAATTATTGGCATTGGGCTGGGGGACTTTTTCCAGCTGAGCTTGTTCCAGGTCGAGGATCCAGATCGGTGGCGTGCTGCCACCACGATGCAGCCGCCAGCCACTGCTGCCGCTATACGCCATATTGTTTGGGCGGTACGCCAGCTTTTTGCCATCGGCCGACAGCTGACCTTCGAAGGCGACAGCCTGCATCAGTTTTTCTTCATAGCCGCCGGTTACGGCGACCTGATACAGCTGATTGCTGCGGCTATTGGCCACTTCGCGGTTCGAGGCGAACAAGACCTTGCGACCATCCGGGCTCCAGCCATTGACGGTATCGGCGCCGGGATGCCAGGTTAGACGCTGTGCCGGACCACCGCTTACCGGCATCAGATAGACATCGGTGTTGTTATCGTAACTGGCTGAAAATGCGATCCACTTGCCGTCAGGTGAGAACTTTGGCGCAAACTCTGCCGCCGGGTGATTGGTCAGTTGCCGTGGTGACGAGCCATCACGGTTCGCCAGCCACAGGTCGCCGCCGTAAACAAATACCAGATGATTGGCTGAAATATCGGGTTGGCGTAATAGCCGGCTGCCTTCACTGGCCATAGCTGTACCGCACAGGGCAAGCGTGCAGCACAGCGCCAGATAGGATCGAGCGTGCATAAGCAGTTCCTTGGAGTAGTTGTTGTAGTAATTAGCTTATCTTAGCCAGAAAATTCCTGGCTTAACACCTGTTGCCGTTCGGTTTCGGTCAGAATACCGGTTAGCAGCGTTTTGCGGCGTAGCCGGCGCATACTCTCACTGTCTTCCAGCAAGGCGCGCCGAAACAGCTCCGGCTGATCAAGCTGACTTAGCATACTGTACCAGCGGATATAGCCCCAATGCTTAATTAAACCGCTCTGATAGCGCAGCTCGAGTTTTTCCAGTAATGGCGCAGCCAGCTCAGGCTGAGCCAGTAGCTTATCGGCAATTAGCTGGTGCAGCGCCAATAGCTGGGCATCGGTATGAATTTGCGCCCGGCTGGGCGCACGACGGGGACGACGCATTTATTTACTCTCAGGGCTCGGGCTGTTTAGATTTGGTCGGTTAAAGGTCGCATTGGCCATCGCTACAGCCTTTGCGACGGGCCGCCCAGAAATAATACGCCCGGTTTGCCAGCGAAGTAATAAGCGGTAAACTCAAAAGCCAGGGTAAAAAGCGCAGACCCGCTAAACGCCAGTAATAAAGTGTAGCGGGCAGGGCAGTAATAAAGCGCTTGCCATCCCACAAATGGATTTCAGCCAGCATGGCGCTGCGCTTAACCCCGGCAAAGCCGGTAAAGTCGGGCGCACTGATATCAACCAGCTCAATTTTGCCGCTGAGTTTCGGGCCCAGCCAGCTCATTTCATGCCGGCACAATTTGCAGCTGCCATCGAAAAACAGCTTTTTATCCACTTTTTTATCTACAGTGGCGCTGACCTTAGTAGGCGACATAAAACCCCAGATGACACAGTATTACGACAAAGGTGAGCTGATTGCGCAGGCTACGGTAAGGCAAAGCATAGCGCTGATTAATACCGCTGATAACCTCATAACACCTTAAGGCTGCGAATAGCAGGGCGAGCGCCAGCAGGCTATATGCGGGTAGCAGTGCTAACGCCAGGATTGCCAGTACCGGAAAGCTGACTACCCACAGGGCCCGGCTTGACGGCTCTGGCGCCTGATATAATACCGGCCATAGCACGCCAGCCATAAAACCTAAGATCAGGCAGCTGTAGAACTGAAACAACAGCATGGCCTGTGCGGGAGCAAGCAAAGGCCAGAGCAGGCTGCAAAATGGTAACAAGACAAAGGGAATTAAACCCGCATAACCCAGAGGCGCAATCATCGGCATACAACAGTGATACTCAGATGCCGCTTTTACGCCCGGGCCAGGTTCCGGGATCAGACCAGACGCTGCTTATTAATCACCGTTTTGCCAATGGGGGCTACTGCCAGGCCGGCCAGTTTCAGATGCTGCAGACCAAAGGGGATACCAATGATTGTGATAAAGCATACAATAGCATGGAACAAATGGCCAATGGCCAGCCAGATACCAAACAGCACAAACCAGATAATATTCCCCATAGTACCAAGGGCACCAGTGCCGATGTCGTCCGCCTTATTCAGATAGCGGCGGTTGATGGTGTCCTGACCAAAGGGCCAGAATGCCAGTTCACCCATCACAAAGCAGGCGCGGCCAAATGGAATACCGATAATACTGATAAAACAAATCAGCCCAATCAGCCACCAAGCCAGCCCCATCACAAAGCCGCCTAGAATAAACCAGAAGATATTAAAAACTAACCGTAGTACGCCCATCATCCTATCCTTCTTTTTCTGTGTATAAGGCTAAACCCGCACGCTGACAGCCGCTATCTGCCAGCAGTGATTTAATTCCCTGCTATACTTGCCAATAGTATGCCAGGTATTAATGCGTTGTTTTTATTGGTTTTAATTTTTTGCTTTCCCAAGCCTATAGCGAGAATAACTAAAATATAGTCATTTTTCAGCCGGCTTATTGCAGTTTAAGCCAGTTATTCTATAATAATTTACTGTACCAACCAGTCGGTTTTTTGGGTGGCCTGCCAGGCCGTAATCTCAGCCCGGCGGAACACAGGAGTAGCATATTGAGCAAAAAGGCCCAGATCACCGTCAGCCAGATTATCCAGGCCGCGCTTAGCGTTGCAGCAGATAAGGGCGCCGGCAAAGTTACTCTGGACGCTGTTGCCAAAGCGGCAGGCGTCAGTAAGGGGGGCTTGATCTATCACTTTCCAAGCAAGGAGGCACTGATTAGCGCCATGGTGCAGCATTTACTGGATGAGGCCGATTGCCGGCGCGAGCAACAGACGCAACTGGAGCAATCGACGCTGGCTGCGTTGCTGCAAACCCGAGCTTCCTTTACCCGGCAAATTGCCGGCAATACTGCTATGGCCATTTTGGCCGCTGCGGCTGAGCAACCAGCCTTACTTAAACCGGTACAGCAACACAATATTGCGATGTTGCAGCAGGTGCTGGCCGAGCATCAGCAATCACCTCAGGCCTTGTTATTGTTTTTAGCCAGCGAAGCCCTGGTTTTTCATGATTTATTGCATATTTCGCCCTTCACTGAGCAGGAGCGAATCGATTTGGAACAATTATTAGTGCAACAGGCACGGGAGCTGCAAGCATGAAATTGACACTGAAATCATCATGGTGGATTGCCAGTTTAGTCGTCGGGCTAAGTGCCTGCTCGGACGCACCACAGCAGGCAACAGTGGCGGTGCCAACGGTGAAACTTTATACCGTTAATGGCGAAGATCAGGCCAGTAGCCGGCATTTTGTCGGGCGTATTGATGCCGTAAGTACAGTGGATCTGGCGTTTCAGGTTGGCGGCAGAGTAACAGAGCTACCCGTGCAGCAAGGTCAGGTGGTTCCGGCAGGGGAATTGCTGGCCGCGCTGGACCCGGCAGATTACCGGTTAGCAGTGGAACAAGCCGAAGTGCAGTTGGCGCAGGCCAGCCGTGATTTAGAGCGGGGCAAGCCGTTGCGTGAGCAGGGGATTTTAACACCGTCTGCTTTTGATCAGTTACAAACCAATTTTGAGATTGCCCGGGTCGCGCTGGAAAATGCCCGGCGTAATCTGGACTATACCCAACTGAAAGCACCCTTCGATGCGCTGGTGACCCGGCGTATTGTCGAGCGCTTTGCTACCGTAGCCGCCGGCACGCCGTTATTAAGAGTGCAAAATATTACCGAGCTGCGGGTACATATCAATGTGCCGGAGCAGATTATGCGCCAGGTGCGGGATACCAGTGATTATCTGGTTTCGGTGCGCTTGTCAGAGTCTGCCACTGAGCGCTATCCACTGGCCTACCGTGAGCATGCAACCGAGGTTGATCCGCTGACCCAGACCTATCAGGTGTCCTTTGCCATGCCACGTTTGCCGGATGTGAATTTACTGCCAGGTATGACTGTCAACGTCGTCACGGAAAAAGTGGCGGCGAACAGTGCGGTACTGATCCCGGTATCGGCGCTGGATACCGCCACACCGGACCAATTCTATGTCTGGCGCTATCAGGCCCAGACGCAAAGCGTGCAGCGGGTACCGGTGCAGGTGGGTAGTATTCGTGAGCAGCAGGTGGAGATTATCAGTGGTTTAAGCCGAGGCGAGCAGGTGGTGTCAGCCGGGATCTATCAGCTGCAACCTGAGCAGCAAGTTCAGCCCTTTGTAGCCTATTAAGGAGCGGTCTGATGCGGATTGCCAGTTATGCAATAGAAAAGCAAATCAATACCTGGTTATTGATTATGCTGTGTTTTTTAGGCGGCTTATGGGCGCTGGTCAGTATTGGCAGGTTGGAAGATCCGGCCTTTACGCTGAAAGAAGCGGTGATAATGACCTACTACCCCGGAGCGACGGCGGTAGAGGTGGAGGAAGAAGTGACAGAGCTGCTGGAGTCCGGCATTCAGCAGTTATCGCAGTTAAAACGTATTACCTCCAAGTCGATGCCTGGTAAATCGGAGATCCGGGTACAAATTCAGGATAAATACGATGGCAGTCAGATGCCGCAAATTTGGGATGAGCTCAGACGCAAAGTAAATGACGCCAGTATGCGCTTACCCGCTGGGGTGATGAAACCGATCGTCAATGACGACTTTGGCGATGTATTCGGTATCTTTTATGCGGTAACCGCCGATGGCTTTTCGGATCGCGAAATCCGTGAGCTGGCCACCTTTTTACGCCGTGAAATGTTAACAGTTAACGGCGTCGCCAAGGTGCAAACGGCCGGTGAGCCGGAAGAGCAAATCAGCGTTGAAATTTCGCAGGAACGCCTACTGGGCATCGGCTTGCCGCTACAGCTGGTGGTCAATACCTTGCAAACCGAGAATGCCGTAGCGGCCGCAGGTTCGGTGCAGGTCGGCGATAAAAGGGTGCGGCTGATCAGCAAGCCTGGCTTAGACTCCATCAGTGCAATTGAGAATCTGCGTATCGGCAAACCTGGTTCCACTGAACAACTGAGTATCTTTGATGTCGCCACGGTAAGCCGTGGCGAAGTGGAGGTGCCGACACAGTTGATCCGTTTCAATGGCCAGCCGGCATTTACGCTGGCTATTTCCGGTCTGACAGACGCCAATATTGTCGATGTCGGCAAAGCGGTCGACCGGCATCTGGCCAGTCTTGCAGAGCGGATCCCATTAGGGGTTACCTTACATCCGATTTATCAGCAACATCTGGTCGTCGATAACGCCATTAACGACTTTATCGTCAATCTGGTGTTGTCCGTGGTGATCGTGATAGCGGTGCTATGTCTGACCATGGGTTGGCGTGTTGGCTTGGTCGTTGGCGGTACCCTGTTGCTGACGGTATTGGGCACAGTATTTTTTATGAAGCTGGCCCATATCGAGATGGAGCGGATTTCGCTCGGCGCCCTGATCATTGCGATGGGGATGCTGGTGGATAATGCGATTGTTGTTGCCGAAACCATGCTGATTAATATGCAGCGCGGCCAGAATTCACGCCAGGCTGCCGGCGAAGCAGCCAGTCGGACCCAGATCCCGCTGTTGGGAGCGACGGTGATTGGTATTATGGCTTTTGCCGGTATCGGCCTGTCGCCGGACAGCACCGGTGAATTCTTATTCTCGTTATTCGCGGTGATTGCAATTTCGCTGCTGCTCAGCTGGGTGCTTGCCATCAGTGTCACGCCGTTACTGGCGCATTACCTGTTTAAAGTCAGCGCTGACAGTGCCAGTCAGGACCCTTATGCCGGTCAGTTCTACCAGCGTTATGCCGGCTTATTGCGCCTGGCACTGCGCCAGCGGGCGCTAACCCTGGGTGGTCTGGCGCTGTTAACCCTGGTTAGTGTGATTGGCTTTGGTCAGGTTAAGCAGGTATTCTTCCCGGCCTCCAACACCCCCATCTTTTATCTGAATTACTTTTTGCCACAAGGTTCGGATATCCGGGCGACGTCACGCGATCTGGCAGAGATTGAACGCTTTGTGCTGGCACAGCCTGAGGTAGAATCGGTCAGTAGCTTTATCGGCTCGGGCGCCAGTCGCTTTATGCTGACCTATGCACCGGAGCAACCGAATGCAGCCTATGGTCAATTGATTATCCGTACCGCACATCGCGATCAGATCCCACCGCTGATGCAGCGGCTACGCACTGAACTGCCGCCGCGCTTACCGCAGGCTGAAATCTACACCCAGCAACTGATGTTCGGTCCCGGCAGTGGTGCCAAGTTGCAGGCCAGAGTATCAGGGCCGGATGAGCGTATTTTGCGCCAGTTGGGGCAGCAAATTACCGAGCTGATGCGCCAGGATGCCAGTATTACCGATTTACGGCAAAACTGGCGGCAGCGCGAGCTGGTGATCGTGCCGGATTTTAATGAGGAGCGGGCACGGGTCGCGGGCATTAACCGTACTGATTTGGCGCAAACGCTGGAGTTTGCCAGCACCGGGGTGCGCAGCGGTGTCTTCCGTGAACATGATAAGCAGATCCCGATCGTGGTCAGACCGCCGGCCTCGGAGCGCTTTGATATCGACCGCCTGCATGATCGGATGATCTGGAGCTCCAGTGACAATACCTATATTCCGATCACACAGGTGATTAATGGGCTGCAAACGCAAACCGAAGAAGCAAAAATTCAGCGCCGTGACCGTTTAAGAACCTTGACTGTCGAAGCGGAGCCGGCACTGGGTTATACCGCTGACCAAGCGTTAAAGCGTATTAAAGCCAAGGTTGAAGCCTTGCCTCTACCCAGCGGTTATCAGCTTAGCTGGGGCGGTGAGTATGAAAGCTCAGCCGAGGCGCAGCAGTCGTTGGCGGCGCAGTTACCGCTGAGCTTTATCGTGATGCTGGTGATCAGTATTCTACTGTTTGGCTCGCTAAAGCAACCGCTGGTGATTTGGCTGATAGTGCCGATGTCTATCTGTGGTGTGGCGGCAGGCCTGCTGGCATCCGGCTTACCTTTTGGTTTTACCGCGCTGCTGGGGTTCCTCAGTTTATCGGGGATGCTGATGAAGAATGCCATTGTGCTGGTTGACGAAATTGATCTGCAAAGCGCGCAAAAAACTGACAAGTTGCAAGCCATTATCGAAGCCAGCACCAGCCGGATCCGGCCAGTGATTCTGGCTGCGCTCACGACTATTCTGGGGATGTTACCGCTGTTGTGGGATGCCTTCTTTAATAGTATGGCGGTGACTATAATGGCCGGCCTGGCTTTTGCGACCATCCTGACGCTGATTGCGGTACCGGTATTGTACGCCCTGGTATTCAGAGTCAAAGCGCAGCAGCAGAGCTGAATAGTAAAACAGCCGGCCGCGATAGTGCGGCCGGCTGGCGTGTGTAGACGGTGTTGTAACAGCGCGTTGCAACGCTAGGGTAGCGCTAAGACAGCGCTATTTAGCGCATTTAATACAACGCTCGGTAAAAGGGATAATTTTCAGGCGTTCAACATTGATATTCTCGCCACAACGGGCACACTGATCATAGGTACCCTGTTCGATACGCGCCAGGGCGCGTTCAATTTGCTGCAGTTCTAACCGATCCTTTTGTTCCAGCGCGTTGAGGACTTCCTCGTTTTCACGTTCCTGGGCCTGTTCACTAAAATCAGCGCTGCGGCCCATGGCAAAATCACGTTCAATTGCAGCGACCTGACGTTCCAGTTCTAATTTACGGCTAAGTAAGCGGCGTTTTAGCTCTTGAAATGGCATCTGCGGCTCCTGTTTGCTGTGCTACCCGCCTTAACTGTAGCAGACTGCTTTTGGCTCGCAGTTGATCTGGCGCACAAAAATTGTGCAATCGCGGTCGACGTAATGGCGGCCAGACAGACTATTCCGAACGCTGTTCTGCCTGCTGGCGCCACATTCTGGCGTAACTGCCGTTAGCGGCCAGCAACTGTTGATGATTCCCTTGTTCAATCAACTGACCATGCTGTAACACCAGAATTTGGTCGGCATCGGTTACCGTAGATAAGCGGTGCGCAATGACTAAACTGGTATGTTGTTTCGCCACTTCGCGCATCGCACTGAGGATCGCTTGCTCTGATTGTGAGTCCAGTGACGAGGTAGCCTCATCAAAGATTAGGATCGGCGAGCCTTTCAGGATAGCTCGGGCAATAGCAATACGTTGCTTCTCACCCCCGGATACTTTTAAGCCGCGTTCACCAACCTGCGTTTGATCGCCTTGCGGTAAGCTGTTAATAAAGTCCCGCAGGTGCGCCAGGTCAATGGCGCATTCGATCTCGGCGGCACTGGCATCTGGGTTGGCATAGGCAATGTTTTCGCGAATGCTGCTATTAAACAGCACCGTATCCTGCGGAACTATCGCAATAGCCCTGCGTAGTGAGTCCAGAGTCAGCTGTCGGATATCCTGGCCATCGACCAGAATTTGCCCGCTCTCCAGCTCATAAAAACGGTACAACAGGCGGGCAATGGTACTTTTACCGGCACCAGAGGCGCCAACGATTGCGACCTTACTGCCACTTGGTACCTGAAAACTCAGTTGTTGTAAAATCGGCCGCTCTGCCTGATAGTGAAAACTGACCTGCTGAAAGCTGATTGCCGCTGCCTGCAGCTGCAAGGGCCGGGCATCTGGCGCATCGACGATCGCTGGCTTGCGGGTAAGCAGTCCGAGCATATTTTCCAAATCGGTCAGAGCCCTGCGGATCTCGCGATAGACAAACCCCAGAAAGTTCAGCGGCAAAAACAACTGAATTAAATAGGCATTTAACATCACCAACTCACCCAGACTTAGCTGCGCGTTGACCACATCGCGGGCTGCCAGATACATCAAAGCAGTGACTGCCAGCGCAATAAGCAGTGCTTGCCCCGAGTTTAATAGCAGTAAACTGAGACGGTTCTTTAAACGCGCCTGCTCCCAGCTGGCTAAAAAGCCGTCATAAATTCTGGCTTCATGCTGTTCATTATTAAAGTATTTAACTGTTTCATAGTTCAGCAGGCTGTCGACGGCGCGACTATTGGTGGTGTTATCGGCCTGATTGGCTTCGCGGATAAACTTATTGCGCCACTCAGTGACATAAACAGTAAAGAAGATATAGAGTGCAACCGCGACCACGGTAATCAACGCATACAGCGGAGAGAACAGCAGGCTGAAAATGACCGCCACCGCCAGGATCTCCAGCAGGGTCGGTACTATATTAAACATTAAAAAGCGCATCAGAAAACTGAGGCCATTGGTACCACGTTCGATATCGCGGCTAATACCACCGGTTTGCCGATCCAGATGGAAGCTGAGTTCCAATTGATGTAAATGCTGAAATACCTTTAAACCCAGTTGCCGCATTGCATGTTCGGTGACCCGGCCGAACAGGGCATCGCGTAGCTCACCGAAAAACACTGTGGCAAAACGCAGACCACCGTACAGCAGGATCAGCGCCAGTGGCAGCACTAACAGTGCCTGGCGGCCGGAGTCCAGCGCATCGACAATTTCTTTTAGTGCAAAAGGCACCAGCAGGGTTGCCGCTTTAGCGGCAATCAGACAAAGCAACGCCAGCAACACCCGGCCTTTAAATGCCATTAAATAAGGCCAGAGGGTTTGCACACTCTGGCCTAATGACATGGCATAGCTACGTTTTTGTGGTTCAGGTTGTTTGGCCGCGCTGCGCATGCCCCGCATAATTCACTCGTTCAGACTGCTTACTGATAGGTGCAAAGGTAAGCGGTATCGCGGGCGACTTGCAACTGAAACTTTGCATTAGCAGGCACCTGAAAGGATTGACCGCGGGAAAAGGTTTGCCAGCTGTCGCTACCGGGTAATTTTACCGTCAGCTCGCCGCTGATCACTGTCATCACCTCGTGCTGGCTGGTACCAAATTCATAGTTTCCCGCTGCCATTACGCCCACAGTAGCTGGTAATTGTTCTCCCTGAAAGGCGATAGACGCGACCTGACCGTCGAAATACTGATTTACTTTAAACATCTGGATGTCCTGTTATGGTTGAAAACAGCAGTAAAGCGGAAAAATTCATCCAATGCCAGTATTTTAGGTGTAAAGACGTCTAAAAATGGTTTTAACATGAATTTACGTTATCTGATGAAGTGTTAATGAAATTGTCATTTAGTTGCAGTAGTCTAGTTTCCCGTTTTGCCGTCGGGAACAGGTCTGTATCGTAAGTAGGTACTGACTAAGCGCATAACGCCTAACTTTGGAATCGACAAAAGATGAGAATAATAATAATCCTGCTCAGTGTGTTACTGATGCAGAGCGCACTCGCGCAGCAACCTATCGCCTATTGGGCACAAAATAACAACACTTTGCCAAGCGGCGGAGCCTTTAATCCGGCCTCATTTCCGCAGTCAGCTGATGAAGGGCAGGGACAGCTATCTCTGCTTAACTTCGATCAATCGCTGGTGGCAAATGGCAGTTATCAGTATTTACAGTCCTTTGCTGGCTCGACCATCAACTCCCTGAGTGGTTATGCGGCAGGTGGCTCGCTATCTATCCAGGGTGGTAACAACCTGAGTAATAATGGTGCAAGTATTCTGATAAAGGTCAGTAGCACGGGTTTGGCCAATCTCAACATTAGTTGGGCGCAGCAAGCTACTGCAACGGGCTTTAACAGTCGCGCCTTGTCCTGGTCAGTTGATGGTGAAAATTACCAGCTTATTGCGACTGATACTAACAGCGGCGCTATGGCGATGACGCTACGGCAGTTCGATTTATCGGACGTTAGCGAGCTGAACGACCAGGCTGAGGTGTTTTTTAAAATTACCCTGACAGGCGCGACTAACGCTACCGGTAATAATCGCTTTGACAATATTTTGATTAGCGGCAGCCTGATTGCCGACGCTGACCGGATTACAGTATACAACCGTGATTTTGCCACTAACCCCTTTGAAGCAGGTTGGACGGTAGTTAACCGCCAGGGTAGCACCAGCTGGAGCTGGGATAGCGGCTTCCGTAACGTGACGATCAGCGGCTTTGTGTCTGGCCAACCACAGTGTAATATCGCTGATAGCTGGTTGGTCTCTCCCGCCTTTAATCTGGAGCAGCAAAGTGCTGAGCGGTTAAATTTCGATATTGCCCGCGGTTTTAACGGCGTTAATCCGTTGGAGGTGTATTACTCGGTATCCTATGATGGTTCGGGCGCGATTAACCCGGCGGACTGGCTATTACTGACTGAAATCAGTGGCGCAGACTTTACCCAGAATAACGTGCCAAAACGCTTTGGTGATTATGAGCAGTTCGCCAATTTAAGCGGGCAGTTGCATCTGGCTTATCGCTATCAGACTGAGGCCGTCGCCAATTGCAGCACCTGGCGCTTATCAAATCTGATCCTGACTGCCGATAATCCGTTACCGGCGCAAAACTTTGCCTGTTATAATCCGGCGGTGGCGATTCACCGCTTGCAGGGACAGGGCTTCCAGAGTCCATTACAAGGCGCCCGCGTTCAGGTAGAGGCTGTGGTTACCGCGACTTTTATGGATACGGCGCCAGGTAGTCTGCGCGGTTTCTATCTGCAGGAACCGGATTATCGTACCGACAATAATCCGCTGACCTCAGAGGGGGTTTTTGTTTATGCTGAAGGTACCGATCTGCAAGTGCAAGTAGGCGATCTGCTGCGGGTAGAGGGCACTGTTGCCGAGTACTTTGAAGAAACGCAGATCACAGCGTTAACTCAGTGGGCGAACTGCGGAACTAATCAGTTATCAACGGTATCGGCATCCTCGATCACTCTGCCATTTAATGATTTTATAGAGTTGGAATCTAAAGAAGGTATGTTACTGACAACCGCCACTGATCTGACGGTTTCTGATGTCTTTAACGCAGTCCGTTTTGGCGAAGTGACGCTGTCAAATGGCCGTTTATTTACCCCTACTCAGTTAGTATTACCGGGTGAGGCAGCACGGCAACTTTCGGCCGCTAATGCCCGTAATCGTTTGCTGTTGGAGAATGGCCGTACCGGTACTTTCCGCCAGCCATTTATTGTCGGTGAAGATGGTGTCACTGAGGTTTCGGCAACTAACCCTATCCGCAATGGTTATACCTTAAAAGCGGGTTATCAGGGTATTCTCGGTTATGGCTTTAACGTCTACCGTTTACGCCCGGTCGGAACGCCGGTTTACGACAGCAGCAGTAATCCACGTACCGCAGCGCCGCAAACTGAGCGCGGTAATCTGCGGATTGCCAACTTTAACGTCGAGAACCTGTTTACTACCTTGAACGTCAGTGGTAACAGCTGTGGTCCTAATGCGTTAGCCTGTCGTGGTGCCACCACGGTATCTGAACTGGAGCGGCAACTGGCGAAAACTGTCTCTGCCTTACTGGCGATTGACGCCGATATGGTGGCCTTGATTGAGGTTGAAAACGACGCTGATGACAGCACGCTGAAGTTATTAGTTGAGCGCCTGAATCAGTTGGATCTGCGTGCCGACTGGGACTATGTGGCAACCGGCAGTGTTGGTACTGACGCTATTAAACCGGCCTTTATTTTCCGGCGGGGCAGCGTGGTACCGCAAGGCGCTTTCGCGGTGCTGGATGAGTCGGCAGATGCTGATTTTGATACCAGCAGACAGCGTCCGGCGCTGGCGCAGAGCTTTGTGACTGCTGAGGGCGCAGCCTTTACTGCGGTCGCCGTGCATTTGCGTGCCAAGTCTTGTTCCAGCTCTGCCACTGGCGCTGATGCGGATTCCGGTGATGGTCAAAGCTGCTGGAATCAATGGCGTAGCCGCGCAGCAGCGGCACTGGGCCGTTGGTTAGCCACGGATCCGACCGGTATTGCCGACCCGGACTATGTGATTATGGGCGACTTTAATGCTTATGCGAAAGAAGATCCGATGCGTATTCTGGAGAATGCCGGTTTTGTGAATGTTGCCGTACTAAACGAAGAGCCTGAATATAGCTACACCTTTATGGGTGAGGCCGGTAGTCTGGATCATGCTATGGTCAGCAGCAGCTTGCTATCACAAGTCGTCGCCGCAGCGCCCTGGCATATCAACGCAGATGAAATCGTGAACTTTAACTATAGCGAAGCCAATCTGGCGAGCAACTTGCCGAAGCCGGCCAGTTTCTATAATGCAGATCCGTTCCGCACTGCGGATCATGATCCGCTGATTATTGAGCTGAATTTACAAAAGCCGGTCAAGCGTGGTGATCTGGACCAGAACGGTGTTGTTGATAGTCGGGATATCACTGTGTTCCAACAATTGTTGCGTCAGCCAGCCTTGCTGGGCGCGGAATATGATTTTAATGGTGACGGTGTTGTCAATCAGCTGGACGTCAGAAGTATGATGTTGTTGTGTGATTTACCTCGTTGCGCCATACCACAATAATTTGATAAGGAAAGAAAATAATGAAAGCAATGCTCTTAACGATAGTTTTATTTTTCAGTAGCTTCAGTCATGCCGCTTTAGTTCAGCTGCATTCCGAGCGTAGTGTGTATCAACTGGGTGAAACCATCACGGTAACACTGAAAATTTCTGATTTTTCTGAAACACTTGGCGGTTTTACTGCAGAAATGCTGTATCCGAAGACACTGTTAACCCTGTTAGGTTGGCAGTTTGGTACCGGTTTTGATGATGGGCTGGGGGACTTTCCTTTTGATGATCACGATGCGGAAGCAGGTGCAATCTTTCTGTCTAATTATGCCGATATTTGGGCTGACGAGAGCGTGCTGGCATCAAAGCAAGGTAACAGCTTCGTACTTGCTACCTTTAGCCTGTTAGCCAGCAGTGTTGGTGAGCTGTGGTTAGGCCTTACCCCTGCTCAGCTGAGTGTATTGAGTTTTGATAATCAATTTATCGATGTAACCGGCAGTGGTTTAGCACTAACCATTAATCCGGCTCAGGTGCCAGCACCAGCGGCCTTACTGTTAATCCTGTCTGGTCTGCTGTTAATGCGTCGTCGCGCCTAATAGCGACATCTACCGGCAGCGGATCAGCTGCCGGGATACAAAGCATAAGGGGCCGCGATAGCAGGCTCCTTTTTTATTTAACAAAATCTAAGCAGCAAACACCAACACGCCCTATTTACTTAATTGGCAGGGTGGTAAATAAAAAAGCCGGTCTGTTGACCGGCCTTTTTTATTCAGCTTTGGCAGCTGAGATGGCGATTACGCGGCTTCAGCGTTCTTTGCTTCTGCTTTCAGGGCTTCAGCACCATTGGCTTGCTGCTTTAACGATTTATCTGCGGCCAGATATTCCGGCTCAAAGTCATCAACGTTAATCACAAATAAGCGGCTTTCTTCTGCTTTACGCAGTAAGGCGGCTTCCTGCTGATTAATTACGCCCAGCTGTAAACCTTCATCTGCCACTTCATGCAGCCGGAAGAAAGGTAAACGTTTACCGGACGCTTTGCTGACCTTATCAAACAGGGGCTCGGCAGCCAGAATGTCCAGCAGCGCCTGCTCAACACGGCCTAACTGATTACCTGGCTCAACTTTCAGATACAGGTGTTTACCTAAGCGGTTACGGGCTTCACAAGGTGTCATCATAATCCGCGATACCTGATGATCCAGTTTATCTGACGGTTTACGCAAGGTACGGCCAAACGGGAACACGATACGCTTTAATACCACGCCGACCACGCGGTTCGGGAAGTTATCGAACAATTCGGTTAAGGCGACCTGAGCGCGGAACAGGTTATCTTCACAGGCCCACTGCACCAGCGGTAGATCCTGCACCTGACGGCCTTCGTCCTGATAACGCTTTAACACAGATGACGTGATATACAGCATACTCAGAATATCACCCAGCCGCGCTGAAATCCGTTCACGACGTTTTAAATCACCACCCAGGGTGCCCATGGCCACATCAGACATCAGTGCCAGTGCTGCGCTAAAGCGGTTCATTTGCTTGTAGTAGCGGGCGGTATCATCGTTGTAAGGGGCGTGACTAAAGGTGCCGCCGGTTAACGATAACCAGAAGGTGCGGAAGAAATTACTGATTGCAAAGCCGATATGGCCAAACAGTGCCTTGTCAAAGGCAGTAACAGCGGCGCCTTCGTCTGTCAGTTGTGCTGCCTGCAGCTCAGCCAGTACAAAAGGATGGCAACGGATCGCACCCTGACCGTAAATAATCATATTCCGGGTCAGGATATTGGCACCTTCTACGGTAATGGCTACCGGTGCGCCCTGATAACCGCGGGCCAGGTAGTTGTTCGGGCCCATACAGATCCCCTTACCACCATGCACGTCCATCGCATCAATAATGGCCTGACGCATACGTTCGGTCATATGGTATTTGGTAATAGCAGAGATCACCGAAGGCTTTTCGCCCAGGTCAATCGAACTTACTGACATTGCCGTTGACGCATCGGCCATGTAGGCATAACCGCCAATCCGCGCCATCACTTCTTCTACGCCTTCCATCTTACCAACAGGTAATTTGAACTGACGACGAATACGGGCATAGGCACCGGTTGCCAGCGCTACCGCCTTAATACCACCGGTACTATTCGATGGCAGCGTAATAGCCCGGCCCACTGATAAACATTCCACCAGCATCCGCCAGCCCTGGCCTGCCATTTTCGGGCCACCGATAATATAATCCAGCGGCACAAAGACCTCAGTACCCTGAGTTGGACCATTCTGGAACGGTACATTCAGCGGGAAGTGACGACGACCAATTTTAACACCAGGGGTATTAGCAGGGATCAGCGCACAGGTAATGCCCAGATCTTCTTTATCACCCAGCAGTTTGTCCGGATCTTGCAGCTTAAACGCCAGGCCCAGTACGGTGGCGATTGGTGCCAGCGTAATATAGCGCTTATTCCAGGTCAGGCGCATGCCGAGGATTTCCTCACCATTCCACTGACCTTTACATACCACACCAAAATCCGGAATGGCACCGGCGTCAGAGCCGGCTTCCGGACTGGTCAGGGCGAAGCAGGGCACATCGATACCCTTGGCCAGACGCGGTAAATAGTAAGCTTTTTGCTCATCAGTACCATAATGCTGCAACAGTTCACCTGGGCCTAAGGAGTTTGGCACGCCGACGATGCTGGATAACATCATGCTCTTACTGGTCAGTTTTTGCAGCACGCAAGACTGGGCAAAGGCAGAAAATTCCAGACCACCGTATTCTTTCTTGATGATCATGGCAAAGAAGCCTTTGTCTTTCAGGTACTGATACACTTCTGGTGCCAGATCTGCCCGCTCATGAGTGGCATGCCAGTCGTCGAACATTGCCAGCACTTCTTCTACCGGGCCGTCTAAAAAGGCCTGCTCTTCAGCGCTTAAACGCGGCTGCGGGTAGTTGTGCATCTTGTGCCAATCCGGATTGCCACGGAACAGATCGCCTTCCCACCAGGTGGTACCGGCGTCAATGGCTTCTTTTTCGGTGCTGGACATTTCCGGCATAATCTTGCGATACAGCTTTAACAGCGGTTTGGTCAGGTGCTGTTGACGCACGGACGCAATGTTCAGGGGTAAGGCAATGGCTAAAAAGACCAGCCAGGCGAAAACGCCTGCGACGCCACTAAAGGTACCCAGCAATAGGATAGCACCGAGTACGGCGGTAAATAATGTCAGGCTGGCGCGGTGATAGGCGAGAACGCCCGTCGCCACCAGCAGGGCAACACAAAGCAGAAACACACTCATTGTAAACTCCTGTGATAAGAGGTCTGACCACTAAAGCTTTAGCTTAGAATGCTTTAAGCCAAGTTGCAAGCAATTCGTGTTGATGCGCTGGCGGTGCAGCTGTCAACAAAAGTTGCAGACACTGTTAGTTACGTTTTAGCATAGCAAGCAGATGTGAAATGCACCGCTAAACAGCGGGGTTTTTCCGGAGTTTTCAGATGCGGAGACAGGCAGTTGTGTGAATTATTAGGCATGTCAGCTAATGTGCCAACGGATATATGCTTTAGTTTTAAAGGCTTAAAGGAACGGGGTGGCCGCACCGGGCCGCATAAAGACGGTTGGGGCGTGGCGTTTTACGAAGGGAAGGGCGTGTGTACTTTTAAGGATGCCTTACCCAGCTACCAGTCAGAAATCGCCCGCCTGGTATCCGACTATCCAATCAAAAGTACGGCCGTGGTGGCCCATGTGCGGCAGGCTAACAGCGGCCGCGTTGGCCTTGAAAATACCCATCCTTTTACCCGCGAGCTGTGGGGCCGTTATTGGACCTATGCCCACAATGGCCAGCTAAAGGATTTCCGCCAGTTAGCGGTTGAGCGCTTTCAACCGGTGGGGACCACCGACAGTGAGCGGGCCTTTTGCTATCTGCTGAGTGAGCTGGTGAAACGCTATCCGAACCGCAGTCCTGGCCCTAAAGCGGCAATGCGCTTTATCGCCCGGCTGTTACCGCGCCTGCAACAGCTGGGAGTGTTTAATATGCTGCTCACGGATGGCGAGTACGTGCTGGCATTTTGCACCACCAAGCTGCATTGGATCACCCGCCGCGCGCCCTTTGGTGTAGCGCGCTTGTCTGATGTTGATGTGGATATTGATTTTAGCCGGGAAACCACACCCAAGGATGTGGTCACCATTATTGCCACAGAGCCACTGACTAATAACGAGCAGTGGCATAAGATGCAACCGGGGGAGGCGCAGTTATTCCGTTTCGGTGAGCCGCTCGGGCGCTAAACGCTGTAGCCACTCTAATGTGTGGAGCTGCACGTCAAATTGCTCGACATTATCTTCACCGCGCCATAGACGTACCAGCATATAATCCAGCTCCGGTGCTACCCAGGCCAGCACCTGCTTATCGCTGTTTTCTTCCACCCGGGCGATCCGGAGGGCACGCAGGTTGCCATAGGGCAGGGCCAGTGGCTCTTCCAGTTCCACCCGGTAATGGTAGGTGCGGCTATTGCCATCCCGGTTCAGCACCTGATAACTGAACTCCGTTTTACCGGCTTTCAGATCCGTTACCAGTTGTTGATGGTAACTAAGTGGATCTAACCAGTTATCCTGCCATGGTATCTGTTTCAGGGTGGCTCTTTTGCCTGTCAACACCTGCTGCTGTTGCCAGTCCAGCCGCCATTCATAATGCCGGTTGCTGCCGGTGCCGCTGCGTTTCATCAGGTAATGTACAGGCCGGATCTGCCCTTGTTCTACCTTAAACTCTGATAATTCACTGCGTTTATCACTAAACACCAGCCAGCTGATATCACTGTTGTAGCCCATTTCATAATGCTGGCCTTTATCGTGCAGATAGCGACGGGCTTTACCATGGTTTTTACCGGCACGATAAATTAAATATTCGGCGTTAAAGGTGCTGAAGGCTGGCGCCTCGACCGTGACAGGGGCTGCAGCCTGAGCTGCAGCGCTGAGTAAACAGGTGCTAATTAATACGGCAGCGCTATGGCGCAACCTCGACATCATCCTCATCCTGGGCATAACCTTGTGCTGGAAGTACGTTACCGTCTAACCATGCCTCATTTGCCCGTTGTTGTAAACGGTCCTGACAGAACCAGCGCACCACCAGCGGATAGATCTGATGTTCCTGCGCATGAACCCGCTCTGCTACGATTGAAGCATCGTCCCCCGGGAAAATGGGTACCTTGGCCTGTAAAATTACCGGACCACCGTCCAGTTGCTCGGTAACAAAATGTACGCTGCAACCATGTTCGGTATCACCTGCGTCAATTGCCCGCTGGTGGGTAGCCAATCCCTGATACTTAGGTAGCAAAGAAGGGTGAATGTTCAATAATTTACCGGAAAAGTGCTGCACAAATTCTGCAGTCAGGATGCGCATAAAGCCAGCCAGCACAATCAAATCAGGCTTAAATTGCTCAATCGCAGCAATCAGCGCCTGATCATAGTCTTCCCGGCTGTCGAAACCTTTATGACTAAGCACTGCGGTACTGATACCGGCGGCTTCAGCCCGCTTTAAGCCAAAGGCGTTTGCCTTGTTCGAGATCACCCCGGTAATCTTACCGGGGATAAAGCCCGCAGCACAGCTATCCAGCAGGGCTTGCAAATTGCTGCCACTGCCGGAAATCAGCACGACGATAGATTTCATGCTGCCTCGTTACTCGTTGATAATAACCAGTTGCTCGTCAGCCGCCGCAGCCTGAATTTCACCGAGGTGCCAGGCCGTTTCACCAGCTTGCTGTAATTGTGACAGGGCATTATCGAGTTGTGCAGCTGGTACTACCACTATCATCCCCACGCCACAGTTAAAGGTGCGGTACATTTCGTGGCGGCTGATATTACCTTGTTGCTGTAACCAGTCAAAAATCGCCGGCCACTGCCAGCTCTTGCCATTGATCACGGCTTTGGTATTGGCTGGTAACACCCGTGGAATATTTTCCCAGAAGCCACCGCCAGTGATATGACACAAAGCATGTACCGGTGTAGTTTTAAACAGCGCCAGCAGATTCTTCACATAAATGCGGGTTGGCTCCAGCAGATGATCAGCCAGTGACTTGCCTGCCAGTAAGGTCTCAGGAGATTGACCTGACACTTCCAGTACCTTGCGGATCAGTGAAAAGCCATTAGAGTGTGGGCCAGAAGAGGCTAAGGCAATCAGTTGATCGCCGGGTTGGACTTTAGTGCCATCAATAATATCGGCTTTTTCGACCACGCCGACGCAGAAACCGGCGATATCATAGTCATCGCCATGATACATGCCTGGCATTTCAGCGGTTTCACCGCCAACCAGCGCACAGCCTGACTGCACACAGCCTTCAGCAATACCGGCTACCACGCGCGACGCCGTATCAACATCTAATTTACCGGTGGCGTAATAATCGAGGAAAAACAGCGGTTCGGCACCCTGTACCACCAGATCGTTCACGCACATCGCAACCAGATCGATGCCTACGCCATCGTGGCGTTTTAAATCCATCGCCAAGCGCAACTTAGTGCCGACACCGTCGGTACCTGACACCAGCACCGGTTCTTTATAACCGGCAGGGATCTGGCACAGCGCGCCAAAACCACCGAGGCCACCAATGACTTCCGGACGGGTGGTGCGCTTAACCGCGCCTTTGATCCGATCAACCAGCGCATTACCTGCGTCTATGTCTACTCCGGCGTCTTTATAGCTTAAAGATGTTTTCTGCTCGCTCACGGCTTTCCTCGAATGGCTTGGGGGTTGGCTAAAGAGGGCGCTATTTTACCTTTTTAACGGCGCCGACAAAAGCCTTACTGTGTAGCATTCTCACGTGCCTGACGCAGATAGTCCTGCAAGCTGATACTGTCATGGTTCACAATTTTATGGTAACACACTGATGCAAAAGGAAATTCCTTGTCGCCAAAACCCACTGCCATATAGGGTGCACTTTCATCCGCCGTATTATTTTGCCATTGGCCGCCAACGTGGCGGATAAAGACTTCACCAATATAGGCACCAATAATGTTACAGAGGGTAAACAGCAGCTCACTGGAATGGGGTTTGCTCTGCTGATCCTGATGCAAGCGGGATAACAACTGGTCGACTTGGTGCAGGCTATCCAGACTGTAATCTAGTGTCAGTTGGTGCTGCTCGGCAGCATAACCTACGGCATCTGCTGCAGATTGCTGCATCAGTGTACTCAGTTCCTGTGATTGCATAATGTCTCCTGATTATTTTTGATGTGCGGCCAGTAACAGTTGGCGCAATTGCCGGCTGCCAGGCCCCAGTGTTTCTTCTTGTGGTGCCAACAGGCTCATGGGTACCAGCCGCTCGGTACTTTGTTTAAGCGGTAAGCGGCAGAGTTGACCAGTATCGAGCTGTGGCTGCGCCACAAAGTCGGGTAGCCAACAAAAGCCCAGGCCCAACTGCAAGATCTCGACGGCTTCGTAAAAGTTATCGACTGTCCAGCGTTGCTCTGCCTTTAACCAGCCCATATGCTCCTGCGGTTTAACCGCCGTATCGCGGATCACGATCTGCAGCTGCTGACTCAGTTCATTCTGATCCAGGCTCTCGATAGTCGCTAACGGATGCTGACAGCCCACTACCGGAATAAAGCGGGTCACATACAGCGGTTCACTGAGATAACCTTTGGGCACCACGCCAGTGATTACCAGATCAGCTTTTTTCTGGGTGATAATTTCACTGGTGCCGGTTAGTACGGTATCAATAATTTGCACCCGGCTGCCGCGACTCAGCGGATAAAAGGCCTGTAGCGCCTGATATAAAAACTGTTTCGGATAGGCCAATTCCGTCGCGATGCGGATCTCCGGCTCCCAGCCCTTGTCCAGGTTATCGGCCAACAACTCTAAGTCTTCAATTTGCTGGGTCAGAATACGGGAGCGGCGCAACATCACTTCACCGGCTGCTGTGAGCTGGGCTTTGCGGCCAATGACTTCCAATAATTCCACTCCAAGCTGCGATTGCAATTTGGCCACCGCATGATTGAGTGAGGATTGGCTTTTGTTCAGTAACTCGGCGGCCTGAGCATAGCCGCCGGCGTCTACGACAGCCTGTAAAATACGCCATTGTTCAAGGGTGGACTTTGGTCGAAATGGCATAGAATACTTTGCTCCTGCTAGGGCGTGTTGACGTTTGCTGCTTGTTGTTGCAGCCGTTACACCCGGGCCAGCACCACGGCCCGTAGTGGTGCCGGATAACCTTCAATGGTCTTACTATGATCATTCGGATCGAGAAAATCAATCAGACTTTCATTTTCCATCCAGGCCGTGGCGCGCTGTTCCTCCAGGCTGGTGGTATTTAAATCAACCACCCGTGCATCTTTAAAGCCAAGCCGGGTTAACCAATGGCATAAGGCGGCGGTACTGGGTATAAACCAGACATTACGCATCTTGGCATAGCGTTCACCCGGCACTAGTACCGTTTGCTCGTCGCCTTCGACCACTAAGGTTTCCAACACCAGCTCGCCGCCCGGCCGCAGTTGTTGCTTTAATTGCTGTAAAAAATCCAGCGGTGAGCGGCGATGGTATAACACCCCCATCGAAAATACCGTATCGAACTGCTTTAAGGCCGGCATCTCGTCGATTCCAATCGGGATTAAATTCACTGCTGGGTCCGGATTAAAGTGTTTAATGGCCTGAAACTGCGCATAAAACAGTTGCGATGGGTCGATACCGACCACAAAACGGGCGCCGGCACCGCGCATCCGCCATAAGTGATAGCCGCTGCCACAGCCAACATCAAGCACAGTGCGGTTAGTTAAATCACTGATATGCGGCAATACGCGCTGCCATTTCCAATCCGAGCGCCACTCGGTATCAATGTCAATGCCGTGAATAGAGAAGGGGCCTTTGCGCCAGGGCTTTAATTGTTGTAATAAGTAGCGAATGCGTTCGGCTTCGCCGGCGCTGATATCAGCGGCGGTACCGAATTTCACTTCCTGCTGTAGCTCAACGACCGATGGTTTGGTCACGGGCAAATGCTGCAACACCTTTTGCCAGCTGGCAAAGTCACCATGTAGCGCTTCTTTGCGCCAGTTGGCCAGTTGGGCCGGTAAGGTTTCCAGCCAGGCGCTTAACTGGTTTTGCGCTAAGGCGGCGTAAAAGGGAGAAAAATCCAGCATGCTTAATCCTTAATCGCCAGCATCGAGCAGAAATTAAAACACTGAAACCACAGTGTTTGCTTGTTAAAACCCGCTTGCTGCAGTCTGCTGCGGTGGGTTTGCAGGCTATCCGGGCGCATTACATTTTCCAGTGCGGTACGCTTTTGGCTGATTTCCAGCTCGCTGTAGCCATTGGCACGTTTAAAGTCGTGGTGCAAGTCAATCAGCAGCTCATTGGTCAGGCTGTCGTCGTTAATAAATTTCTCGGATAGCAGCAGCAGGCCACCTGGCTTTAAGCCCTGATAAATTTTATTAATCAGCGCACTACGATCCTCAGGCGCTAAAAACTGCAGTGTAAAGTTCACCACGACGACGGCGGCATGTTCAATCGCCACATCACGGATATCGGCCAGCAGGATCTCCACCGGCACTTCAGAGCGAAATGCCTGTAAGTGCAGCTGACAACGCTCGACCATGGCTGCACTGTTATCGACACCAATGATCCTGCTATTAGCGGCACTAATATTGCGGCGCATCGCTAGCGTACCGGCGCCCAGTGAGCAACCGAGATCATAATAATGACTGTCCGGCTGTTGAAAGCGGGCGGTAAGCTTACCAATGGTCTGAATAATAGTCTGATAGCCGGGTACCGAGCGCTGAATCATATCCGGGAATACTTCGGCCACGGCCGCGTCAAAGCGAAAATCGGCAATATGGGCCAGCGGATCGGCATACACCTGATCTTTTTGCATCTTAATTTCTCAATAAGGGCACGATATGGCCGGCATTTTAACGCAAAGGCGGGCACTTTTCTGCAGTTAATCGCTGCCCAAGATAGCTAGCAACACGCATTAACTGCTTTTCCAAAGCGGGCAGTGACATTAAAGCGCATTTCGCTATAATTAGCGCCCATTAAATAGATACACTATCAATTTCGACAGCCGCGCAGACAAAAACCGTGGTTGTCGCCAGATGACAGGTGTAGCACTTCAGCTTGAATGAAAGGAAAGGTTAATGCGTAGCCATTATTGCGGTAAGTTAACGGCAACAGAAGTTGGGCAAGACGTCACCTTAAGTGGTTGGGTCAACCGGCGGCGGGATCTGGGCGGTCTGATTTTTATTGACTTGCGTGACCGTGAAGGTCTGGTGCAGGTGGTATGTGACCCGGATTTAAAAGATTTGTTCGATGTTGCCTATACCGTGCGTAATGAATACTGCATTCAGATAAAAGGCCAGGTGCGGGCGCGCCCGGCCTCGCAGGTAAACCAGGAGATGGCCACCGGTGCGGTAGAAGTTTATGCCAGTGAGCTGACTATTCTGAATAAAGCCGCGCCGCTGCCGCTGGACTTTAACCACGAAAACAGTGAAGAGCAGCGCCTGAAATACCGCTACCTGGATTTACGCCGGCCGCTGATGAGCGACCGGCTGAAATTCCGCGCCAAGGTCACCAGCTTTGTGCGCAATTTTATGGACAGCCAGGGCTTTTTAGATGTTGAAACGCCGATCCTGACCAAGGCTACACCAGAGGGCGCGCGCGATTATCTGGTACCCAGCCGCACGCACAAAGGCCAGTTCTTTGCGTTGCCACAATCACCACAGCTGTTTAAGCAGCTGTTGATGATGTCAGGTCTGGATCGCTACTACCAGATCGTGAAATGCTTCCGTGATGAAGACTTACGCGCCGATCGCCAGCCGGAATTTACCCAGATCGATATCGAAACCTCCTTTATGACGGCGCCGGAAGTGATGGCGGTGACCGAGCAGATGGTACGTGAGATGTTCCAGAGCCTGCTGAATGTCGATTTAGGCGATTTCCCACGCATGCCGTATTGGGAAGCGATGCGTTTATACGGTTCCGACAAGCCGGATTTACGCAACCCGATGCAGTTTGTCGATGTGGCTGACTTATTAAAAGACGTCGAATTTAAAGTCTTCTCCGGCCCGGCCAGGGATCCAAAAGGCCGCGTCGTGGCATTGAAAGTGCCAGGCGCTGCCGAGAAAATCTCCCGCAAAGATATCGACAACTACACCAGCTTTGTTGGCATCTATGGCGCCAAGGGGTTAGCCTGGTTGAAAGTTAACGATCTGGCAGCAGGCGCTGAAGGTATCCAGTCACCAGTAGCCAAGTTCTTAAGCGCCGAGATCATTACCGAAATTCTGGCCCGCACCGGCGCTCAAAATGGCGATTTAATTTTCTTTGGTGCCGATAGCTACAAGGTTGTCTGCGAAGCCATGGGGGCACTGCGCTTAAAGCTGGGCGAAGACTTAAAACTGACGGTACCAGGCTGGAAACCGTTATGGGTGGTAGACTTCCCGATGTTTGAAGAAAACGATGATGGCAGCTACTCGGCAGTACACCATCCGTTTACCTCGCCACTGGACACGGCGCATTTCCTGAATACCCCGAATAACGAGCTCAAGCTTGGTGAGCTGTTATCCAATGCCTATGACATGGTATTAAACGGCACTGAATTAGGTGGTGGCTCAGTGCGGATCCACACCGCTGAAGTGCAGGCCAAGGTCTTTACCTTATTGGGCATTAGCGATGAAGAAGCGGCCGAGAAATTTGGTTTCCTGCTCGAAGCGTTAAAGTACGGCGCGCCGCCGCATGCCGGTTTGGCCTTTGGCCTGGATCGTCTGGTAATGCTGATGACCGGCGCGACCTCAATCCGTGATGTGATGGCGTTCCCGAAAACTGCCACCGCTGCTTGCCCGCTCACGGACGCACCGGGTGCCGCTAATCCAGCTCAATTAGCTGAACTGGGTATTCAGGTGGCGGTCAAAGCCTGAGTTTAAGCAGCGAAACAACTGCTAAGCTTGTGCAGTGGGCCTTGCCCACTGCGTCTTTACCCCGCAGTTTTTACAAGCACAGGAGCACCGATGGCTGGACACAGTAAATGGGCCAATATGAAGCATCGTAAGGCCCGCCAGGATGCGAAGAAAAACAAAATCTGGACCAAGATGATCCGCGAGCTGACCACCGCAGCCCGCATCAGCCCCGATGTTGCCGCTAATCCACGCTTACGTTTGGCTGTCGACAAAGCCTTAAGTGAAAATATGACCCGCGATACCATTGAGCGCGCCATAAAGCGCGGTGCCGGGATGCAGGACGGTGAGCAATACGAAGAGCTGGTCTACGAAGGCTATGGGCCGGGTGGGGTCGCGGTTATCGTTGAAACCATGACCGACAATAATAAGCGCACTGTGGCGGATGTGCGGCATGCCTTTACCAAATACGGCGGTAACCTGGGTACCAGCGGTTCAGTCGCCTATATGTTTCAACGCAAGGGCGTGTTGTTGTTTGCGCCGGGCATTGATGAAGACCAGCTGCTGGAATTAGCGTTGGATGCCGGTGCCGATGATGTCCAAAGCCATGATGATGGCAGTCAGGAAGTGCTGACCAGCCCGGACGCCTTCAGTGCCGTCAAAGATGCGTTAGCGGCAGCCGGTTTTACTGCCGAATCAGCAGAAATCACCCTGTTACCGGATACCCGCGCTGAACTTGATGCCGATACCGCGGCCAGGTTTATTAAAATGCTCGACGCGCTGGAAGACTCAGACGATGTGCAAAACGTTTACCATAATGCCGACATTAGCGACGACATTATGGCGACACTGGAGTAAGCTTGGCGATTATTCTGGGTATTGACCCCGGCAGCCGGCTGACCGGTTATGGCGTGATTAAGCAGCTTGGCGGTAACTTTAGTTATGTCGCCAGCGGCTGTATCCGTACCGGTACCGACGAGCTGCCGGAGCGGTTGATCCGCATTTTTAATGGCGTAAGCGAAATTATCGCCCAAACTCAGCCCACTGTGTTTGCGATTGAGCAGGTCTTTATGGCGCGTAATGCCGACTCGGCGTTAAAGCTGGGGCAGGCTCGGGGGGCGGCCATCGTCGCCGCCTGCCATGCCGGGCTGTCGGTGTTTGAGTATTCTGCCCGTCAGGTGAAGCAAGCCGTAGTGGGCACGGGCGCGGCCGATAAAGCGCAGGTACAGCATATGGTGCGTTATCTGTTAAAGCTACCGGCCAACCCGCAAGCTGATGCTGCTGATGCACTGGCAGTAGCGCTGTGTCATGGTCATACCCAGCAGAGTCTGGTCAGTTTGGCCGGGCAGGCCAGTAAAACGGTACGCGGTCGTTTACGTAAATAAGGAAAGCTGATGATTGGTCGTTTACAAGGCACTATTCTGGAAAAACAACCCCCGGATCTGCTTATTGATGTTGGTGGTGTGGGTTATGAAGTGCAGCTGCCACTGACCAGCTTTTATGAATTACCGGAAGTGGGCAAAACCGCTATCCTCTATACCCACTTTGTGGTGCGTGAAGATGCGCAGCTACTCTATGGTTTTAGCAATCCGACCGAGCGCAGTTTATTTCGCCAGTTGATTAAAGCCAATGGCGTCGGCCCCAAGCTGGCGCTGACTATTCTATCCGGCATGACCGCGCAACATTTTGTGCGTTGTGTGCAGTTTGACGATATCAGCACCTTAATTAAGCTACCTGGTGTCGGTAAAAAGACGGCTGAGCGGCTGGTGATTGAAATGCGCGACCGCCTAAAAGATTGGGGTGTGACACCTCAAATGCCGGTAACCGATAAGCTACTGCTCACCGATGAGGAAGCCATTTTCGCGCCGCCAGCCACAGCCGAGCAGGATGCGATTGGCGCTTTGCTGACCTTGGGGTATAGTCAGGCACAGGCCGCGAAAGCGGTAAAACAGTATTTAACGCCGGGGATTAGCAGCGAGCAGCTAATCAAGGCGGCCTTAAAGAGTATGATTTAAGCCATGATTGAAGCCGATCGCCTGCTGCAGCCGGGAATATTAAAAGAAGAAGAAGTAATTGACCGTGCGATCCGGCCAAAAAGTCTGGCGGATTATACCGGTCAGCAGCATGTGCGCGAACAAATGGCGATCTTTATCGAAGCCGCCCGTGGTCGGGGCGATCCACTGGATCATTTACTGATTTTCGGCCCGCCGGGTCTGGGTAAAACCACGCTGGCGATGATTGTTGCTAACGAAATGGGCGTCAACATTAAAACCACTTCTGGCCCGGTGCTGGAAAAAGCCGGGGATCTCGCCGCGCTGTTAACCAATCTGGAGCAGAATGATGTGCTCTTTATTGATGAGATCCATCGCTTAAGTCCGGTGGTGGAAGAGATCCTGTATCCGGCGATGGAAGACTATCAGCTGGATATTATGATTGGCGAAGGACCTGCCGCGCGCTCAATCAAGCTCGATCTGCCGCCTTTTACGCTGGTGGGGGCCACCACCCGGGCCGGTGCCTTAACCTCCCCCCTGCGCGACCGCTTTGGCATAGTGCAGCGGTTGGAATTTTATAAGGTCGAGGAGCTGAGTCAGATTATTCAGCGTTCAGCCCATTATCTGAATATGCAGCTGGACGTGGCAGGGGCGACCGAAATTGCCCGCCGCTCGCGCGGTACACCGCGCATTGCCAACCGGCTACTGCGCCGGGTGCGCGATTATGCGCAGGTAAAATCCAATGGTGTCGTGTCTATCGAAGTTGCCTCAGCCGCACTAAAAATGGTCGATGTCGATGCTGAAGGCTTTGATTATATGGACCGTAAGCTGCTAACGGCCATTATTGACAGCTTTATGGGGGGGCCAGTGGGGCTGGATAACCTGGCCGCAGCGATCGGCGAAGAGAAAGAAACCATTGAAGATGTGATAGAGCCGTTTTTGATTCAGCAGGGTTTTATTCAGCGTACACCGCGTGGCCGCATCGCCACAGCAAGAGCCTATCGTCATCTGGGTTTTGATTTGCCCGAGTCGAAATAAGTCGAAATAAAAAAAAGCCCGCTCAATGAGCGGGCAAGCAACAAGTTGAAGGAAGTGCTTCAATAAATCCAGGGAACATGTTTGGAGCAAACAACAAGACCTCTCTCACAAAGTCTCATTGTTAAGTGAACTGTCTAAACAACCAAAACTCGCTACCACTTTTCCGGTTGTCTTTGCGCTAGCTCAGAACACCTGCGTATCTTAAAGATTTGGAGTAATTACTTCAAACGAGAAAAACTGGCACTTTGCCATTAAAAAAACTAATGAATATCTGAATTGCCGCCAGGGAGAATGCCATGCAATTTAGCGGGTAAATCTGTAGATTTGGCGCTTGTTCATCCAGCGTTAAGCTTGGTTGCCCAAGATAAGCTTCGTGATACTTTAAGTCGGCAAAAATGATTTATTCGATAGTCGGTTTTACTGCTAAAGCCAGAAAGCAGAGCGCGTTTTAATACAGCTGTAACACATTCTGATTTCGGGCAGAAAAACAAGTGGCGGCGCTAAAAAAATATAGTTGTGAAAAGCGATGCCAACCGATTGAGTTAAATTGCAGGCTTAATTATCATACAGGCGCGAAAAATCGTCGTTTCAGCTCATGCAGTTGCAGGCTTGTCTTCGAGTTGTTGTCACCAGCGCCTTAGCGGTGGCATACGGGCAAGTGAACCTGATTAACTCCCTGATTAATGAGGAAAAGCGCGCGCCAGTGGGTAGCGTGCCCTTGCGGGTGAGCGAATGATACAACGACGGTTTTACGCATTAGGCTAAGCCCTTAGCTGCCGGTACAAGACAACTGAACCAACTTTGGTTGACTCAGTCTTGTCATATCAGTACCTTAGCATCAAAGGCTGCAAGTAATTCATTCGTTTAAACAGAGGTGCCAACAGGTGACAGGTTCAGGTGAAATTTCGATTCTGCATTTATTGCTCGAAGCCAGTATTGTGGTGCAGGCGGTTATGTTGATCCTGGTTGGTATGTCGATCACCTCCTGGGCGATGATTTTTAAACGCAAAAAAGTATTGAAAGCCGCACTGGATGACGCGAAAAAGTTTGAAGACCGTTTCTGGTCCGGTGTTGATCTGTCAAAGCTGTACGCCGAAGTCAGTGCCCGGCAGCAGGCAGATGGTCTGGAGTCATTATTTAAAGCTGGTTTTAAAGAGTTTGCCCGTTTGCACAAAAGCAGCCGCCAGTCAGCAGCCGTCATGGACGGTACTCACCGCGCAATGCGCGTTGGCTTGTCTCGTGAAGTAGAGCGTTTAGAGCAAGACCTGCCATTTTTGGCCACCGTTGGCTCAATCAGCCCCTACATCGGCTTATTCGGTACTGTGTGGGGTATTATGAATTCTTTTATTGCCTTGGGTTCAGTACAACAAGCCACGCTATCGATGGTAGCGCCAGGTATAGCAGAAGCGCTGATCGCGACGGCCATCGGTTTATTTGCTGCTATCCCGGCGGTTATCGCCTACAACAAGTTTTCGCACGAAGTAGAACAGATTGAAAGTAGTTACGTCAATTTCGTTGAAGAATTTGCCAACATCCTGCATCGCCAGGCTGTTAGTAGCGGTGAGGCTGCCTGATGTATACCCGCAAAAAACGTCGCCCGGTAGCTGAGATTAACGTCGTACCTTATATCGACGTTATGCTGGTACTCTTGGTGATTTTTATGGTGACCATGCCGATCATTACTCAGGGCGTAAATGTCGAATTGCCAAAATCTGCGGCTGAGCCTATTGCGCAGATGAAAGATGGTAAAACGCCACTGATTGCGACCGTTGATGAAGACGGTCTGTACTACTTTGAAAAAGACGGCAAACAGCAAGGGCCTTTTACCTCTTCACAATTACAGGTAGAAGTTGCCAGTTGGTTATCAATTGAACCTGGCACTCAGGTGATCGTCAAAGGGGATGGCCGCGTTGATTACAATTCCGTGATCCGCTTAATTAATGTATTAAAGCAAGCTGGTGCGCCGGCTGTCGGGTTGATGACGGACAATGAAGTTTGAGCTGAGTGAAAAGTGGTGGCAGACGCCGCTGGCAAAGTCGGTGGGTTTGCATCTGGCATTGGTATTGGGTTTGGTGATCAGCGGTTTAAACTTCTGGCCCAAGCCTACGCAGATCACGTTGTCTGGCGAAGCCGGCAGCGCCAGTGCTGAACCACCGCCGCCGCCGCCGGCACCAGTGCAAGCGGTAGCAATTGATCGTCAGGTGCTGGAGCAACGCGTTGCGGAAATCCAGAAACAACAGGAAGACGCCAAGCGCGCAGAAGAGCAGCGCATTCGTGACCTGGAGCGTCGTGCCCAGCAGGCAGAGCGCGCCCGCGCACAGGAAGAGGCTCGCTTAAAGCGGGTGGCGGAGGAGAAACGTAAGGCCGACGAAGCAGCCGCAGCGTCAAGACGCGCTGCTGCAGATGCTAAGAAACAGCAGGAAGCTGAAGCGGCAAAAGCACGGGAGGCAGAACAGCAGCGTGCTGCGCGGGAGCAAGAGCGTAAAAAAGCCGAAGAAGCGGCTAAAGCGGCCGAAGCAAAGCGTAAAGCTGAGCAGGAAGCTCTGGCTAAAGCCCAGGCTGAGCGCGAGCGTCAAGCCAGAGAGCAGCGCGAACGGGCAGAGCAGGAGCGGATGCTGCAAGAACAGCTGGCCGCAGAGGCTGACGCCAGACGCCGGGCTCGGGCGCAGCAGGCGGTAACCGAAGTACAACGTTACACGGCAATGATCAGTGATGCGATTACCCGCAATCTGATTAAAGATGAGTCCACCATGCGTGGTCGGTCGTGCCGGGTAAACATCCGTTTGGCGACTAATGGTTTTGTAACCAGCGTCAACGTCATCAGTGGCGACAGGGTAGTGTGCGACGCTGCCGTACGGGCAGTAAACCGGGCCGGAACCTTACCAATGTCTCAGGATCCGGATGTGTATAATCAGTTAAAAGATATAACCTTAACGGTGGCACCTGAATTTTGATTATGACTAGATTACTTCGAAGCGTGTTTTGCAGTGTTTTGTTACTGCTGGGTGTGCAGGCGCAGGCCTCACTGGAAATTATTATCACTGACGGTGTGGACTCAGCGCGGCCTATCGCTGTGCTGCCCTTCACCTTTAAAGGTACCAACCTACCTCGCGAAAATATCGCTGAGGTGGTGGCAGCTGACTTAATGCGCAGCGGCAAGTTTAGCCCGATACCTTTTATAAAAATGCCACAGCGCCCCTCTAAATCGGCTGAGATTAACTTCTCTGCCTGGGCGCGTGAAGGCGTTGAAGCTATCGTCATGGGCGAGATCACCGAAATTGGTATTGATCGCTACAGCGTGAGCTTTGAATTAATTGACGTACTAAAGGGCAATAGCGGCCTGAGTACTCAGATGCTGAATGCCGGCCAGTTAGTGGGCAGTAGTCAGTTTATTCTGGACAGTCGTGAAACGGTCATTAACGGCGGTCAGTTCCGGCAGTATGCCCACCGGATCAGCGATATTGTCTATGAAAAACTGACTGGCGAGCGTGGCGCTTTCCTGACTAAGATCGCTTATGTGCTGGTTAAACCGCGCGACGAGTTCCCGTATCAATTGATCGTTGCCGATTATGATGGGTATAACCCTCAGGTGTTACTGCGCTCAAAAGAGCCGTTAATGTCACCAGATTGGTCTCCTGACGGCACCAAGTTGGCCTACGTGACCTTTGAAAAGCGTCAGGCGCAAATCTATATTCAGGATATTTACACCGGTCGACGCACCATTTTAACCGCTTTCCCCGGTATTAACAGTTCGCCGCGTTGGTCGCCGGATGGCCGCCGCATGGCGATGGTGTTGTCCAAAGACGGTAATGCGGAAATTTACGTGATGGATATCGCGACTAAGGCGTTAACCCGGGTGACTAATCATCGCGCTATCGATACCGAGCCAAGCTGGTCACCCGATGGTAAAGAAATTGTATTTAGTTCTGAGCGCGGCGGTAATCCGCAGCTGTACAGCGTAAATTTAGCAACAGGTGACACTCGTAGGTTAACTTTCCAGGGTGAAATGAATTTGGCCGGGACTTTTTCGCCTGATGGACAAGCTATAGTGATGGTAAATCGTACAAATGGACGCTATCATTTAGCACGTATGGATCGGCAGAGCCGTTTTTTACAAGTGTTAACTACAACGAATCTGGATGAGTCGCCTAGTGTTGCACCTAACGGTTCTATGATAATATACAGCACCATGCATGGAAACTCGCAGGTGTTGGCGCTAGTTTCTATGGATGGGCGTTTTAAAGCACGACTACCGGCGTCTGATGGACAAGTTAAATCGCCGGCCTGGTCACCTTTTTTATAAAACAAAAACTTGGTAAATTTAATCTAAGGACAACATTATGAACTTAAACAAAGTGTTAAAAGGTTTATTAGTTGCAGTTCCGGTATTAGCACTGGCAGCTTGTAGCTCTAAATCTTCTACTGGTGCCGGTGATGCCGACACTTCAGCAACTACTCAAACTGTACAGGTTGAGCGCGTAGATCCAAACGCTTCTGCTGCTGAGCAAATGCGTTTAAAAATGGAAGCTCTGCGTCGTGAAAACACTGTTTACTTCGACTTCGACAAATCGACTATCCGTCCAGAGTTTGCTGAAGTATTACAAGCACACGGTGAGTTCCTGCGCGCTAACCCAAGCGTACGTGTAACTATCGAAGGTCACACTGACGAGCGTGGCACTCCAGAGTACAACATCGCCCTGGGCGAGCGTCGTGCACTGTCTGTAGTACAGTACTTACAGAACCTGGGCGTAAGCGCTGGTCAACTGTCTACTGTTAGCTACGGTGAAGAGAAGCCAGCTGTTCGTGGTACCAACGAAGCAGCTTACGCACAAAACCGTCGCGCAGTTTTAGTATATTAATTTAAACGGTACGAGTGAGGATGACAGTGAAGAAACCGCTGCTTATTGCAATGTCCTTAGTTAGTGCTGGTGTGCTGGCCAATCCGGCCCCGGTTACTGAGATAGGCAGAAGCGGCAGAGTTGCTTCTTCCACCACTGCTGTGGCAACAGGTTCTGTTGAACAGCGGCTGGCCGCTCTGGAGCGCGTGGTTGAAGCCCGTGCCGAAGCGCAGGTAAGAATGCAGCAACAACTGCAGATCTTGCTGGATGAAGTCAGTGAGCTGCGTGGTGTTACTGAAAACCACTCGTATCAGCTGGATGAAATCGTTCAGCGGCAACGTGATATTTACCAGGAAATCGAACGGCGGGTAAGTGCCGTGCAGGGCAGTGCTGGCAACAGCACTGCCAGTTCGGCAGCCGCAGCGAGTGGCCCGGCAGTCACGGTTTCGGGCAATGCCTCGGAAAATGACGCCTATGAGAGAGCGGTCAACTTAGTGCTGAAAGATCGGCGCTTTGATGCTGCTATTCCAGAATTTGAGAATTTTTTGCGTACCTATCCCAATTCAGTTTACGCGCCGAATGCTTACTTTTGGCTTGGTCAGTTATTGTTTAATAACAATGATAATGCAAAAGCCAAAACCTCGTTTGAGCGGGTGGTGACAAACTTCCCCGATTCGAACAAAGTAGCGGATGCGTTGTTGAAACTGGGGCAGATCGCCGAGCGGCAGAATGATAAGGCTACGGCCTTAACTCATTATCGCAAGGTGGTGTCAGCTCATGGCAGTACAACAGCTGCCAGGCTGGCGAAAGAGCGGATAGACGCGCTGAAATGATCGACCCGGCCAAGTGCCGGGTTTTTTATTTTTAGCCCCGTCGACGCAGTAAGTAGCCAAGCGCTGCTTTAACCAACAAAGTCAGCCGCAGCCGCTGGCATTTTAAGCAAACAGCCCGCCTCAGCGCTTTTTTTCACAGTTTTTGGTTGCACAAATTCCGTAAATCAGTAAGATATGCGTCCGCGGTAGGGGTCATTAGCTCAGCTGGTAGAGCAGCGGACTTTTAATCCGTTGGTCGATGGTTCGAATCCATCATGACCCACCAAACCGCGCAAACAAGTAAATCCGAAGTGGGTCATTAGCTCAGCTGGTAGAGCAGCGGACTTTTAATCCGTTGGTCGATGGTTCGAATCCATCATGACCCACCACTTCGCATTATCCTGTTTGGGTCATTAGCTCAGCTGGTAGAGCAGCGGACTTTTAATCCGTTGGTCGATGGTTCGAATCCATCATGACCCACCACTTCTCGCGTTATCCTGTTTGGGTCATTAGCTCAGCTGGTAGAGCAGCGGACTTTTAATCCGTTGGTCGATGGTTCGAATCCATCATGACCCACCAAACAGCCTGATACTGTCTTTTTTGAATCGTCCCTTATATAATACCCGCCCTTATCAGCTGACTGAGTGAGCCTAATGGAGCAGCCGTTGTATTTTTCTGAGCAGGACTTCCGTTTCCCGAAAAAGCCTGTGCCATTAACTGACGAGCAAAAGCAGGCCTACAGGGCGCGCATTAAAGCACTGCTGGCCGCTAAAGATGCTGTGCTGGTCGCCCACTACTACACCGATCCGGAAATCCAGGCCCTGGCTGAGGAAACCGGTGGTTGTGTGTCAGATTCGCTGGAGATGGCCCGTTTTGGCAACCAGCATCCGGCAAAAACCCTGTTGGTAGCAGGGGTCAAATTTATGGGGGAAACGGCGAAGATCCTGACGCCGGAAAAAACCGTGATTATGCCAACGCTGGAAGCGACCTGTTCGCTCGACTTAGGCTGTCCTGCCGCCGAGTTCTCTGCATTCTGTGATCAGCATCCTGACCGAGTGGTGGTGGTTTATGCGAATACCTCTGCGGCAGTAAAAGCCCGTGCTGATTGGGTGGTTACCTCATCAATAGCGCTGGACGTGGTCGACTATCTGGATAGTCAGGGTAAAAAGATCCTGTGGGGCCCGGACAAGCATCTGGGTGCCTATGTGCAGAAGAAAACCGGCGCCGATATGCTGCTGTGGAACGGCGCCTGTATCGTGCACGACGAGTTTAAAGCCAATGCGCTACGTGAGCTGAAAAAGCAGCACCCGGAAGCCGCCGTATTGGTGCATCCAGAGTCACCGGATAGCGTAGTGGAGCTGGCCGATGCCGTAGGCTCCACCAGCCAACTGATTAAAGCGGCGCAAACCTTACCAAACCAACATTTTATCGTTGCGACTGACCGCGGTATCTTTTATAAGATGCAGCAGTTAATGCCGGAAAAAACCTTTGTCGAGGCGCCAACCGGCGGTAACGGTGCAACCTGTCGTAGCTGCGCCCATTGCCCCTGGATGGCGATGAACGGCTTAAAAGCCATTGAGGATGCGCTGCTAAGCCCAAGCGGCCATGAGATCTTTGTTGACGCCGCCTTACGCGAGCGGGCGCTGTTACCGCTTAACCGGATGTTGAATTTCGCCAAAGAGCAAAAGGTACAGGTAAAGGGCAACGCCTGAGTTGTGATTGCTTAAAATAGCGGCAACAACAGCGACCAACGCATTTAACCCTTGCACCGCCGCTGCTTTTTCCCTAGTATAGCGGCGCTTGCAGTGCAAGCCCCGGAGAGATGGCTGAGTGGCTGAAGGCGCACGCCTGGAAAGTGTGTTTAGGTTAACCCCTAACGAGGGTTCGAATCCCTCTCTCTCCGCCAGATAAATGAATAAGGCCCACGCCAAAAGCGTGGGCCTTATTCATTTATGCGGACGAGACTGAGGACTTGGTTCGAACCCTGCGGTTCGACAAATTCGCCGGGAGCGAATTTGGACGCACTTTAGTGCGGCCCGGAGGGCCAGCGCCAAGGATGGCGCTGGCAATCCCTCTCTCGGCCCACGCCAAAAGCGTGGGCCTTATTGTAGCCGCGCGATTAGTTTGAGAAAGTCCGCAGGTTAGTTTGAGAAAGTGCCGACTTGCAACCGCAGGTTAGTTTGAGAAAATTCGGGCAGTCCGGGTGCTTAGCTACTTCATTCACTATTAAGGCCACAGCTGTCGTATGAATAACTCCAGTTTCTGACTGCCTGTGCAATAGCTCCTCCGCTGAGTTCATCAAGCAAAGCAGGTCTGGGTTTGATACCGTTAACGACTTAAATTGCTCTATTCGTTTAAACAAAGCATCGATTTTTAAACAGTCTAAACCCTCTGCGCAAACACCCTTTCAGCTGGCCATAAAACTCCCTTAATGTTAACAGTTCGGGAACAACATATAGCCAGTTGAAATTCTCGCAACAAATCAGGAACTGATTAATCGCGTTTTAAATCCTCTCTCAATCTATCGATGCGGTTATCCAGAGAACGGATGTCGGTATCGTATTGCATAGCTACTGCAGACATCTCTTTTGACAGTGACTCTTCCCAGGTGGCACCGGCCAGATTATTTGCAGCTGATTGCTTGGTTCGGCGAAGTTGTGCCATTTTTTGGTCACGCTCTCGCATCTTACGATTGCGCTCAGCAGTTAACCGGGTAATTTCCGTATTGATGTTCCGCTTCCTGATTGACTCGTTAATACGTGCCAATTCAGCTTCATGGTTAGCTGCAGGTTGGGTCGGCCTTGCCGTTTGTGTTACACTATCGTTTACCTGGGGTGGATCAGATTGAACTGAGTTTTCAGTTGAATATTGGGTTAACTCTGCATTATCAGCACAGGGCTGCTGGCTGTATTTTACAACGCCATTGACTTCACACTTATACACCTGTGCATAGGAACACACGGGGAATAACAGCGTGGTGGCAATTAATAGCTTGCGCATAGTGCAACCTCAAGTCCGTTTGTTATGTACCGAAGAATAGTAGCCTTACTGAGTTAAAAGTTCAAAGACTGCTGCCTTTCCGACCACTTAATGCTAAAAACTAGGTCTTGACTTTTTACGATATATAACTGAAAGTTGTCCCGCGTCCTAGGACATAGGACTTTCAGTTGGTGGTTAATATGAAAAGTCAAGATATCGTCGTGCTCTTCAAAATAGAGTCGCTCACACAGCGCTGGATCAATCCTAATCGGTATGATGCAGAGTTGCTTGTACCGCATGATTCGTCTATCGATTGGCTGGGCGATGCTCTTCTGCATAACGATGCGCCACCTGTTGCCTTCACTGAGAGTCTGTTTTCCGTAAGAGCCTTAGAGCAGGACACGGGGATCAGCAAATCTCAAGTTAGCTTAAGTCTAAAACGAATGTTTGACGTAGGCCTAGCAAAAGCCGATCGTAAAACCGGCTTACCCAAAACCAACACTCGTGCGCTGCTTGAATTCATCGCATACGGTATCCAATACGTTTTTCCTGCAAAAGAAGGCGAGGTGACCCGTGGGATCGCCACATCAATTGCTGCGCCGGTTCTGCAAGGTAAGTTAATGACTTCCGGGGAGCTCGCACCAATCTGGCCTTATTTCAAAGGGCAGACTAAAGGTGTGGCTGTTCAACCGTTACATGAAAATATCTTTGCCGCTATTCGAACAGATGATTTAACGTACGCATTATTAGCGCTAACCGATGCTGTTAGGATTGGCCATTCCCGGGAGCGAGGGATCGCTATCGACATGATGCGTAAACTTTTGCGGGTAAGCTCATGAGTAAGATCAATTTCCAAAAAGAGATGCTAGTCCAGGTGGCCACTGCTCTGGATGAATTGCTGCCCCAGGTCGTGTTTATCGGCGGGTGTACCACCGGGCTATTTCTAACTGATGATTTCACCAAAGAGCAGGTTCGATATACCGATGATGTTGACTTAATTGTGCATGCTGGAGGTTTTGGTGCCTGGGCTCAACTTGCTGAGCGTTTGCGGCAATTAGGCTTTCGTGAGTCAATGGAGCGGGACGTTATTTGCACGATGATGCTCGGGCGGCTTAAAGTAGACTTTATGCCGGATGACGACAGAATTCTTGGGTTTAGCAACCGTTGGTATCGTGATGCGATGGCAACTGCTCGGGATTTTACGCTGACTGAGGCGATCACTATTAAGCTCGTCGAGCCGGTTTATTTTGTGGCCACAAAGCTTGAGGCGTATTTAGGGCGGGGAAACGGTGATGCGCTATCCAGCCACGATATTGAGGATTTGATTAATATCTTTGATGGACGCGCAGAAATTGTTGCTGAGGTTAACGCGGTTGATGGGGAGCTTAGAGACTTTATTCGAATTCAGCTTCAAGCGCTGCTTGACGATGCTAATTTTGAGTATGCCGTGCAAAGCGCGACAGGGAACAATAGCGCGCGGGAGTCACTCATTTTTGAACGCATTGAGGCCTGTTTATGAGCGCCGCAGATATCGCTCAGCCTGAGGGCTTTATTGCGTTGCCAGGATCTGCTCAACTGCTTTATGACGATGCGACGGTAATATTTCGCTTTAAAGATCTCTTGTTGTTGGCGATGTTTGATATCTCAACGTCACGCCCCTTGCCAAAAAATATGTTATTAACGACCTTTAAAACGTCTGTCGATGATGCGATAGCCTGCTCTGAACTGGCTACAGAGCCAGTATCATTATTGAACACGCTGCAATGCTTCGCTGGGAAGCTCAATGAGCAGCTAAGCGGCGGATGTGTCAGTATCACGGTGGCGTTTATTGATGCGCAGCGGGTATGGGGCTATTGTGCCGGCGATGTGAGAATGGGCTGTTTGCGAGGAGGTGCTCTGAATTGGCTTTCGCCAGTTCATACCGCGGCGAATGTTTTTGTACCCTTTACTGACGAGCTAAAATCTTCACCAAGTCGCCATATCTTGACGCGGTGTTTGAAGCTTCACCGCACTTTTCAGCCAGAGTATTTTCAATTCGATCTCCCTGATGAGAGCCTGCTTGTTTGTGCGACGGATGGATTTTGGTGTGATTCACATTGGGGCAATCCACAAAGCCTGGTAAGTGAACCATCCCAACGCCCCATCGATGATTGCACGTGTCTGTGGTTTAACCCAAGCGCATTATTGGCAAAAGCTGCGCCGTCGCTGGCACACAATGAGCTGCAATTTATCTCGCAATACGACCACCTTGAGCTCCGTGCTTAATACAAAAAAATCATAACTAAGTTTGGCCGTTTTTACCCAACAAACCTTTCTCTTTGACACCCACCAATTTCCGGCTATGCACTGATTGTGGGATTATGTAGCGGGATACCCAAAATACAAAATAGTCGAACAATAAGATAGCCGTTTTGCTCGACTCCGCCGCCCGAAGAGCGAGTGCCATGGATGGCACGAGTGACAAATTCGCCGGGAGCACAAAATTGTCTGGAACAATTTTGGACCGCGCGAGCGCGGGTCCGAAGGACTGAGGCAGGAAAGCCTCAGCAAATTTGGACGCACTTTAGTGCGGCCCCTAAGGGGTTGAGGGCAGGAAGCCCGCAACAATCCCTGACTCTCTGCCCACGCCAAAAGCGTGGGCCTTATTCATTTATAAGGACGAGACTGGGGCAAGGTCCAAACCCTGCTGCGCTATTATCTCAACCCAAACCGCTTTAACACCTCAGCGCGCTCGGCCGCTGGCAGGGCAGCCAGTTTCTGCTCGGCTCGCTTGTTCAGCCGGATCACCGAACCGCGTTGTAATTGACGTAACTGTTGTGACAACTCCAGCTCGCCCTGTGCGGTAAATTGTGGCTGCAGTAGGCTACGGCACTCATTTACGCCGGGCGCAAAGCCCAGTTTGCGGGCATAGGCATCTAACTGGCTGCTGGCAACGGCCTGGCTCTGCAACTGACAGTACTCAATATTGGAGTAAACATAGCTGTTATTGCTGGCCAGCGCATTCAGGCTGAACAGAGCGGTCAACGACACCACAGCATTAACTAATAATTTCATCACGATCTCCGGTTAAGTTAGGTAAACTGTGCGCAGTTTAGGCCTACCTTGTGACAGCGCTATGGCGGAAACACGAGATTAATTGTGACAAAAGGATAAGAATTTCTTATGCATGACTTGCCTTATCTGCGCGGCTATCCGGACACGCTGCGCCAGCAGGTACAGCGACTGCTGGCAGCAGGTAAGCTGGCGGCAACCCTGGCCCAGCGCTATCCACAAAGTAGCCACGATATTCAAACCGATAAAGCCCTGTATGATTACACTCAGTTGTTAAAGCGGCAATATATGAAAAGCAGCGAGCCAATCAGCAAAGCCGTATTCGATCCAAAAATCCATGTTATTAATAATGCCCTGGGTACCCATACCCAAATCAGCCGGGTGCAGGGTGGTAAGCTGAAAAGTAAAAACGAAATCCGCATCGCCAGTCAGTTAAAGCAGTTGCCCTTGCCGCTGTTAAGAATGGTGGTGGTACATGAACTGGCGCATCTGCGGGAAAAGGAACATAACAAGGCTTTTTATCAGCTGTGTCAGTATATGGAACCGGCTTATCACCAGCTGGAGTTTGATTTACGGCTCTATCTTACCTGGCAGGATAGTGGCAGCGCCGCATAAAAAAGGGCGCCGGGGAAAGACCAACCCCAGGCGCCCCTACCAGGGAAGTGTTAGAAGCTTACTGTGTAGCGCAGCGTCCACAAGCGGCCAATCCAGTCATGTACTGAGCTGGCATAGCCATTGGTTGGCGAAGACGCATAAGGTGGCGCCTTGTCGGTCAGATTACGAACCGCCAGGCTAATGCTCTGGTTATCGGTAATGTCGTACCCCAGGCTACCGCTCAACGTGGTCCAGGACTTCACGGTTTCATTGCCGCCAAAGCGGAAATCACCATCGCCCATAGAGCTGGCGTAGTGTGCTGACAAGCTGGCTTTCCAATTGCCTGAGCGCCAATCGGTACCAAAATCCGCCACCAGATCCGGCCGGGCAATTTCGTTGGCGCCGGATAAGCGGCCCAGCAAATCTTCTTTTGGTGAGTCCGGCGTTAACTGCCGCTCATAATTAAAGGTTTTGGTGCCTGTGGCATAGAACTTAAAGCTGCCGTAATTAGTATCCAGCCGGTAGTTCAGGTTAACGTCGATACCATCAGTTTCCTGACTACCGATGTTATAAAAGCCGGTGCGCAGGAACACCAGTTCGTTGTTCACTACTACACAACCAAAGCTGTCGCCCAGCGCGGCTTCACTGCCGGTTACCGGCACGTCACCACTTAAACAACCACGCAGGGTAGTGATTGAATCGTAGTCAACGATATCGGTATGCCGGTAACGCCAGTAATCCACGGTCAGTTGCAGGCTATCGGTCAGGTTCCACGACATGCCGACGTTAAGAGCCCGCGATTTCTCAGCGTCTAACTCTTTATTGCCGACCCGCTCTTCGTCATAACCAATTTCAACCGGCTGGTTACCGCAGAAGCTGAGGAACGGCTGACCCGGTAAACAGCTGATATAGTTAAAGCCCAGTGATTTACCGGCACCAATTTGCGACAACGACGGTGCTCTGAAGCCGGTACTGGCAGAAGCACGCAGGATCAGATTGTCGGTAGCGCGGTAGCGTAGTGACAGTTTGGGGTTAACATCACTGCCAAAATCGCTGTAGCTGTCGTAACGCAGAGCAGCAATGGCAGAAGGCTGATCAGAGATTTTCTCACGGCGGTATTCGCCACCGAACACCGATTGCACTGAGCCTGCCGGCATGGTGAAGAGTTCACCGTTTAAGCTGAAATCGACGGATAATACCGAGGAATTACCTTTACGTGGTGCCATCTCGCGCATGCCATCAATGACGCTTTGTGGCGTATCCAGGCCCAGGTTGAACGGGTTAAAACTTCCATTATCAACGGCCTGGCGGACTTTGGCGCGCGAGAAATAGCCAGAGACATGACGGATCTCGCTGTCTGATTTACCGTAGCTGAGGGCGGTTTCATAACCCCAGTTACCTAGTTCACCCCGGATGCCGGCAAGCGCGCGGTACGCCTGGTCGTCAAACTCCTGGCTACGACGCTCCGGAAAGCGGGTACGCAGGCGGATGTTATTATTTGGGTTACCATCCAGTGCATTGATGGTTCTGGCCCAGTTCGGTACAAAGGCCGCGCTACCAGGAACCGTAATATCTAAACCGGCCGGCGCATCATAAGTAAAACCGGTATTGCGCTGGTACATGGCTTCGGAAAAGAACTCACGGTTATTACCAAGATCGTAATAGTGATTTACAGTGGTACCAAAGTTACGGGTCTCCGGCTGGATTGCCCGTTGGATCACGTAGTCATATACACAGCGACTGTTGCCATTACTGGTATCTGTGCCGCATCAGGGTTCCGGATAGTCACGGCCATCAATGGTGACTCGGGTATTGGACTTAAAAGTGACTTCAACATCGCGGTCTTTATTAAACAGGGCGTTGCGGTCAAAGTAGTCGATGACCACTGTGGTATTGCTGTTTGCGGTGCGAAAGCCGCCGACATAGGTTAAATTTTTGCGGTTAAAATCATGGCTGGAAGTATCATCGCCATACATCACAGACAGTTCATGGCCCTCAAAATCTTTGCGCAGGATAAAGTTAATTACGCCGGCAATGGCGTCTGAACCGTAGACCGATGAGGCGCCGTCAGTTAGGATCTCAACCCGTTCAATGGCTGACATTGGAATGGCATTAACGTTGACAAAGGTATCAGCACCATTGGCAAAAGAGTCAACGGCGACCCGGCGACCATTCACCAGCACCAGCGTTGAGCTGCTGCCTAAACCACGTAAACTGACGCCAGCTGAACCCGCCGGGGTGCCATCGTTACCGGCAGTACTGCCAATTTCATTAAAGGTACCGGCACTGGCCTGAGGTAAATCACGTAAAAAGCTGCTGATGCTGTCATAGCCGCGGCTGGTCAGTTCATCCCGGCTAAATACCTGTAGTGGGTTAGCGCCTTCCATATCCACGCCCTTGAGGCGTGAACCTGTGACTTCAATCTTCTCAATCTGCGGCTCTTCAGTCGCGGCTTGTTGCGCCATGGCGCTGGCAGATAGCGCCATAGCCACAGCCAGACTCATCCGGGGAAAACCGGATCAGGTTGCTTTGCTTCATTTTTATTCCTCTGGATAGTTTTATTGTTTTGACGTTGCCGTTAGCGACAATCGGGTTATAAAAGCTGCGTCAAAGCAAAACCAGCCAAAGAAGCGCGACCATAGGTATGCTGCGGCTAAAACCGGAGACAACACTAAGGAGGAGCGTTATAGATGGACGCCTCTGCCTGACGCAGAGGGAGAACTAATTATTGAACCACTCGGACAGATAATAGGGAGCACAGTAGTAGCCGTAGCGATTGCATGCGCATTTTTGCATTAGCTGCCTCCTGTGATAATGGGAGATGAAAAATCAAACTGTCGCTATAATTCGCCGATCTATCGCAGACTGTCAAGTAAATTTTTTCGCCAAGGGTCCAAACTGTGATTTTAGTCTGTCTGGAGCATTGCCGACGGTCCGGCCGATTGCTAGAATCGCAGCGCTTTTCACCGCTCGGGCTTCGCGCCTGTACGCTTATTAATCGGGGTTTGTATGCGTCGATTTGTCTTACCTGTAGTACTTAGTAGCTTTACCCTCTGTTCTGCCGCTGTGCTGGCTAAGCCTGCAGCAGTGGTATTTAGCAGTGATTTTGAAAAATCGGCCCTTACGCCCTGGCGACAGTTAGGCGAGTGTCAGCTTAGCAGCGAACAACCACGCACCGGACAGCAGGCACTGCGCTGTGCCGCCGGTACCAGCAGTTTATTTAGCCGCGATGCATTAAGTGAACTGGGCTTACTGGAGTTTTGGGTGTTACCTGAAACCGAGTTTACCAGCTACCGCATCCAGGTTTTGGTGGCCGAGCGCAATGCGGTTGACGCCAATTGGTCACCAGTTGCAGTGATTGAGCATCATGGGGGGAGTGCCGGCTACCAGGCGCACCGCATCTCGGTTGATGATCCGGGCCGTAAGTTTCTGCGGCTGGATATCGAGGCAAATCAGGGGTTTGTGCAACTGGACGATGTGCAGGTAGAGCGCATTCTGCTGGCGACAGCCTTACATAAGAATGAACAACGCATTATCAGCGGTATCCTCGACAAACTGCGCCGCGATCAGAATATTGAATTGCAATCTGAGTCCTTCCGCACCCTTGGTAGCAATTATGCCGCGCAACTGGAGGTGCAGCGGCAGTATCTGGAATATGCCAATGCGCTGCACTCCGGGATCTCTTTGGTGCTGGCCAGCTCAGAGCGCAATAAAATGTCGAATCCGATGGCCTACGCCACCTTTCGTAATATTATCAGCGATACGCGCCGGGTCAGTTCTAAAATTCAGCAGGCGCGGCTTAACTCAATGATTAAGCCTTTTGGCGATCTGGTTACTGCCACGCTGAATGTGGTGAGTGCTGGCACCTATGCCGCCTTTGCGGAACCCTTTAAATCCTTTCTGGCGGCCAGCTTTGACCGCTCTAATTATCAGAATGCCGGATTAAGCCGTGCCGATCGTAAGTTTGCCGAAGAACACGGGCTGAAGATCTATCAGGATGCCGAGCGTTTTTTAACTGAACTGGAGCGCGAGTTACAACAGGTCAGCCAGTTAGATAGTGAATTAGCGACAATTCAGCGCAATATTGAACTGTTTCGCCGTGATCTGGAGAAGCAGCTACGCGACACCCTGCTGCACGCTAATATCGCCAGTTCGAAAGAAAATATCAGCCGCGTGCTGAGTAAAGATGAAAAAGTGCGGCAAAGTATCAGTAGCGCCGTGGCCGGTAATATCAGTCTGAAAGCCGGCTCTTATCTGAATGACGGTAACAATACCGAGCTGATCCGCTTTGTCCTGAAAACCTCAGAGTTACTGGAGGCGATGCAAAGCTACCGCGACGGTTTTAATCAAATCACCGCGGCGATGCTAACCTACTACGAGCGCTTTGAACGCTCGATTGCTGCTGAGCAAAACCCTTTTACCGAAAAAGCCGATCGGGATGCCTGGGAAAATCATGCCAAAAAAGCGCGCGATTATCTGAAACAATCCCGCGAGTCGTTTAATAAAGCCTACCTGTAAACTGCTTAAAAAATAAGCAGCGCTGGTATGGTCCGGCTATACTCAAAACGGACGCTGCGATGAGCGTCCGTTGCCGTCACCTTTAATGCGAGGAATGACTATGAGTGCTTACTTTGCCGAGAGTCAATGGGGCAGGGTGCGTGCCCAGGCCAAGCTGCAGTGGGACAGGATCAGCTATGCCGAATTGGAGCAGGCACGCGGCGATCCGGATTATCTTGCCGAATTAGTGCAGGAACGTTACCAGCTGGATGAGGAAGATGCCCGCCAGTGGGTGCAGGAGTTTTTTGATAGTCTCTGATCCCCAGTTGTCGATATTGTGATAACCGGCCACTGCTGCTATTAGCTGGCCGGTTTTTTTTACCGCAATTCCGCTTACTGATACTGCCATTTATCGCAAGGTCGTGGCGCTGTTGCCAGTTCGCCTCGCCTGGGGCGCCGATTTAGGTATAATGCCCGCTGATTCAGGCGATAAAGAGGGTGATACCTTGTTAAAAGCAACTCTGGCAATTGTGCTGTTATCCGGCAGTTTGCTGGCTACAGCGGCAGAACCTCGTACCATGGAAAGAACCATGAAGACCATGGGGTTTGCCTTTAAACTGGCGAATGAGGCCGCGACGCCGGTTGAAGCCTTACCTCATTTGGAGAAACTGTTTCGTTTAACCGAAGACGCCAAGCAGGTGGCCATGCCGGCCGATAAAGCTGCCGTATTTCAGGAAGGTTTGGATAAGGTATTGGCCGAACTGACCTTAGCGAAGCAAGCTGCTGCCGCTGATGATGCCGCTAAACTGCAACAGCACCTGACTCAGGTGGCCCAGTTGCGTGAGCGTTATCATAAAGAACGGCGCTTTAGCTTGTGGAAATTGATCTTTGGCCGTTTTTAAAAGCGCCACGGTGTTCAGCCTGGGCTCAGGCTGCGGGACCTATAGTTAGTTCGAACCTGCAGCAAAGGAGCTTAGAGATGAAAGCCAAGCAAAGCAAGCAACCGCTCGCAGAGCGTTATTATTATCAGCCACATACCGTTGATCTTAGCCGACAGGAACGGCGGGCACTCAGTTTAGTCTGGTCAGAGCCAGATGAAGCGAGGCCTCTGCGTAATACTGAACAGGACACCGAACACTGCGCTGTGCTCGGTTATAACTGAGTTAGTCTTTAGCCCGGCTGATACCGGGCTACAGACTGACGTTTCAAGCTCAGGCCAGACCAACGTAGACGTTTTGCACGTCATCGTCGTTATCAATAGCGTCTAAAAAGGCTTCTACTTCGGCGCGGGCGGCGTCATCCAGGCTTACCGGGTTATTAGCGCGGTAAACCAGTTTGGCAGAATGTACGTCATAGCCAAATTCCGGTAAGGCTTTGGCAACGGCATCCAGATCGGTGCTTTCGGTTAAGAAAATCACTTCACCGTCTTCGCCCTGCTCAAAGTCTTGAGCGCCGGCTTCAATGGCGGCCAGCTCCATGTCGGCATCGGCTGACGTGGGCACGGCTTCAATTTGTCCCAGATGTTTAAAATCCCAGGATACTGAACCTGAACTGCCAAGTTGGCCTTTGCGGAATAAGATGCGCATACTTTGGGCGCTGCGGTTTTTGTTGTCGGTTAAACACTCGACAATAACCGGCACCTGGTGCGGGGCGAAACCCTCGTAAACCACGGTTTCGTAGTTTACCGGGCCATCCAGCAGGCCAGCACCTTTTTTAATTGCCCGCTCCAGCGTATCTTTTGGCATCGACGCCTTTTTGGCCGCTTCAATGGCCGAGCGTAACTTGGCGTTCATGCTGGGATCGGCACCATTGCGCGCGGCAACCATAATTTCTTTGGCAAGTTTGGTAAAAATACGACCTCTGGCATTGGCCGCATCCATTTTATGCTTGGTTTTCCACTGGGCACCCATAACGCATTCCTGTTAAGCTGAAGAAAAATTTCGGTCGGCTAGTCTAGCGAATTGCAGCCATCGGCTGCAACCGCAGACTGGGGTTTTTTAATCCGGCTAGCCGTTGTTGCCGTAAAGCCCATTTTAATTTTTGAGAGCTGGCATGAATTTAGCGCATATCCGGGCAGTAGCCTTTGATTTGGATGGGACTCTGGTCGACTCGCGATTGGATTTTGCGGCGATATGTCAGGATATTGGCTGGCCAGTAGGAACGCCTTTACTGGAGCGGCTGGCTGAATTGGGTGATTGTGCTGAGGCCCGCCGCGCGGCGCAGATTATTTATCAGCATGAAATGCGCGGCGCGGAGCAGGCGTCCTGGATGCCGGGCGCGGCGGCATGTCTGCAGCATCTTATTGCGCAGCGGCTGCCGTTGGCGATTCTAACCCGCAATATGCGTGATGCCACCCGTTTAATGCTACAAAGGTTGCAGATCCCGGTATCGCTGGTATTAACCCGGGAAGATTGTGCGGCCAAGCCGGATCCGGCGGGCTTGTATAGCATCGCTGAATATTATGCCGTCCCTTGTCAGCAGCTGTTGTACGTTGGGGATTATGTGTTTGATCTGCAAACTGCCAGTAACGCCGGTGCCTGGTCTTGCTTGTATCTTAATGATACTAATCAGCATTTCAAACCACTGGCCCACTATCATATTCAGCACTTTAACGAGTTGGCCCAGGCGTTTTAGTAGGCAAATGGTTAATCAGCCAGCAACGGTTGTTATTCCGCACCGGGCGCACTATAGTGGTTGTATAAGAACAACCTGAAAAAAAGGTGCAGAGTGCTGGCGCGGTTAAAGGACAATTTCTATCTGGCAATGATTAGCCTGGTCGGCCTGATAATCACATTATTTGTTACACCTTATGCAATTTACCGGCTAAGTACCGGTAATCTGATTGTGGGTATTGCTGACTTATTGATCGTGTCGTCTGCTATTGCCGCTGTGATTTACGCCTGGCGTACCGGTGATACGGTGCGCCCCGGTAAGTTTCTGGCGGTGGTGTTTTGTGCCGGAGCCGTTATCGTCTGCCTGAACCTGGGCATCAGTGGCGTATTCTGGATTTATCCGCTATTGGTGTTTATCTTTTTTCTGGCCGCGCCACTGACCGCGGTTCTGCTGTCAATGGCGATGCTTGGGGTATTAATTGCTACCGATTTGCTGTGGCCAACCACCATTTTTGAAAGCCACTATCAACTGACGGCCTTTGCGGTTACGGCCTTTATCTCCAGCTTTTTCGCCTATGTGTTTGCCTATCGTACCCAATTACAACGCAACGAACTAAAACAGCTGGCCAGCATTGATAGCCTGACCGGCGCCGGTAATCGTCATACTTTAAATGCCGAACTGGAACTGGCGGTACAGTTAAAGCAAAAACTGGGTAGCCGTTTTGGCGTGATCCTGTTCGATTTGGACCATTTTAAGCAAATTAATGATAACTATGGCCACCGCATTGGTGACGATATGTTGATCCGTCTGGTGCCGCTTATTGCCAGTACGCTAAGACAAAGTGATCGGGTTTTTCGCTTCGGCGGCGAGGAGTTTCTGGTGTTACTGCGTGATATGCAAGCGGAGGATTTACCCTTGTTAGCTGAAAAGATCCGCCAGCGGGTAGAAGCAGAACTGCTGTTACCCGATGGCAAGGCGGTAACCTTGTCAGCGGGAACGGCTATGTTACAGACGACAGAAGATTGGGAGCAATGGTTGCACCGGGCGGATATGGCGCTGTATCAGGCCAAACATCAGGGCCGCAACCAGGTGGTTGCAGCCTGATTTTATTACGGAACCGGGCAGCCGGCCTGCGGCCGTAGCAACGGCATTAACAGCGGTGACATGCCATTAAGTACCTGCAGTGGCAGTGCCGAGGTAAAGAAATACTCTTCAGCGGCGTTACCCGGCAGATAAACCGAAATTACCCCAAAATGCCGCTCTCCCAGATAGAATGCGAAAGTAGCAGTGCGGTTTAATGCCCGCGACTGCACGGTTTCGCCGCGGCTGTTGACGGTACTGATCCTGTTATCACCGGTGCCGGTTTTACCGCCAATCAGTGGCAGTTGCGGTGCATTCGGTAAGCTAAAGTACTGTTGTAAACGCCGGCCTGTACCTTGTTGCACCACACCGGCCAGATTTTCCCGCAGTACCTGTGCCACCTCAGGCAGCATAACCCGTTCCATTTCGACTTCGGTGCGGGCCAGGCTAACGGCATAGGGCGTATCGCGACCAAAATCCAATGATTCAACACGGAACATCGGTAAACGGCGGCCGCCGTTTTGGATAATGCCCATCAACTCCGCTAACGCGGCCGGACGATCGCCTGAGCTACCCAGCGCAGTCGCCAGTGACGGGACCAGGAAGTCGAATGGATAACCCAGCCGTTGCCAGCGCTGATGGATATCCCAGAAGGCTTCAATTTCCAGCATAGTGCGAATACGGTTATCCCGGGCGCTACGGGACTGAGTGCGGAACAGCCACTGATAGGCCTGCTGGCGCACGTCAGCACTTAAACTGACGGCCTCCGACAGCGTCGGATTGGGTTGTTGCTGTAAATAACCGAGTAACCATAATTCCAGCGGGTGACTGCGGGCCAGATAAGCCTGATCCGGTAAACTGAACTCGGTCGGCGCATATTTACGGTACAGTTGCCGCCACTGCGCTACCGTTAGCGGGTTATCGGCAAAGCGCTGCTGCATAAAGCGGATAAAGTCCGCCTCGTTGACATCCGGGTAGATAAACCGATAACCGGCGCTTAAGCGGTCCGGGGTTTGCCGTAAGCCATTTAAGAACACTTCCAGCCGTTGCTCAGCCGTTAAGCGGTGATATTTACGCCAGAAGCGTTGCAAAAAGCTAACTCCTTCCTTATCGGCAAAGCGACGCAGATACTGATCGCGGCGCGGGTCATTATCGTTTTTCAGTAGCTGATAGCTGCTGCTTTCGCCGTGATAAATACTATAGTTAACAATTTCCTGGGTTAAACGAACAAAGGGTAGGTTAATCGACTCATACAACGCCTGTCGCATTGTCGGCACCATCCGATCTTCCTCGCGGCGGAAGTTGCTAAAGGTATGCAGGCCGCCACCGGTAAAGAAACTCATGCGTGGATCAGCTGAAAATTCACGGTCCATCGCAGCGTTGAGCATCGTCAGTAAACTCACACCGGGATTCGCAATCAGATAATTAATCGCCCATTGCGATAATTGATCCTGCGGTGCAATTTCCAGTAATGCCAGCGAACTGACCGGTTGCTCAGAATAGGTCTGATGCAGCTCAGCAACGATTTCCAGATAAGTAGTCAGCATCCGTAACTTGGCGGTAGAGCCCAGTTCCAGCTTGCCACCTTCATTTAAATCAAAGGGTTGCTCAGCATGGTTATCGGTTTGTACCCGCAGCTTATTGCCGGTGGGCGTGCTCTCGTACAGGGTAAAGCTGTATTTTACACCGCGCAGCTGGTCTTCCCGTAATAAGCGCGGGCCGATAATACCGGCTTGCTGTGCCGGCGCTAATTGCTCCAGCCGCTCCAGATAGCGTTTAATTTGTTGTTGCAGCGCCAGATCCAGAGTGGTTTGTACCGTCAGATCCAAACGATCGGTTTGGTACAGAGTGCGCTCCAGCAAGGCTGCAATACGGTTACGCACCAGTAGTGCGGTTTTATCCAACTGTGGTCGCGGTGTTGTGGCAGCGCTTTGGAAGCTAAGTCGCTGCGCCATCGCCTGCTCCAGCCAGTTTTGGTTGATAATATTGGCCTGGCGCAGTAAGCGTAAATGGCTGTCGACCAGCTGCTCCAACTCGGCACGGCCTTGCAACAGATAAAAACTCGGCCGGCGCTGGGCAATAATCAGCGCCATAACCTGCCGTAATGCTAAGCCATGCGCCGGCGTCGCCGTACTGTCTTTTAACAGCTGATTGACCCTGACGGGATCAGCACCAAACCAGGCGTGCAAACCATCGGCCATGCCGTGAACTTCGCCGGCTTGCGGTGTCGCTGCCAGCGGTACCGTATTGATATAGTCCAGCGCAATTTGTTTGCGCCTTTCCATGGTTTCCCGGGCTGGCTGATAAGCGCGCACCGATGCTGAAACCATTTGCTGCAGCTTATCCAGGACGTCAGCAGTAAAACCCTGATTAGAGTGCCGGTATTTTTCAATTTGTGTTGCCAGCGTACTGCCACCAGCTGCCGCTGCATCGCGTCCGAGCAGCTTTTTGGTTTGTGCCAGCACCGCAGCACCCAGGCGCGACCAATCTACCGCAGGGTTGGCAAAGGGCGTTATCTGGAACAAATCGCGGTTCTCTACATAGAGTAGGGCTCGCAATAATAATGGCGCGACGTCGTCAAAATGTGGGTATTGAAACTCCGGCTTATGAAAGCTAAACAGTGCATCTTGACGGCAGTCAAAAATCTGCAGCCCCCATTGGCTTTTTTGAGCGTAGGGTGGATAAAAGCCCCAGTCGGCATAGCGTTGCAGTGCCGGTGAAAAGCGGCTTTGCTCTGTAATACTATAGCCTTGTTGTTGCAGGCTGCTCAGCCAGTGCGGCAGATGGCTGTAACCAGCGCGCTGGTCAAAAGGACCGCCTTGCGGATAAACCGGTGCTTCGTCTTCAGGTGCCGGCCCCTTGCCCTGACTAAAGGTCAGCTGTTGCGCCAGATAATGCCAGACTTTAGATTGCAGAACACTGGTGCGCATTTCCTGATAAGTCAGACCAGCCAGTAAAATCAGCAACAATAACCAGAGCAACCATTTTAGCGGCCGCCAGTTAATAGGTTGTTTGGGGCCTGTCGCTGCCGGGCGGGCGCGCGGCGCGGCGTTATCCCGAACATTATCGAAATTGCGCCGATTAATTAGTGGTGGCGCGTCTAACGGTGCATCACCTAGTCGGGGTTCAACCCTTTGCTGATCTGACATAATCTGACTTACTGCACTTCCTGTGGATTAAGCTGTTGGGCTCTGGCTAAGCGCTCAGGATCGGCAGTTAGCTGCCAGCACTGTAAATTATCAATAATAAGCTGGCTTAGAGCCTGGATATGGTCCGGTCGATCATTTAGCGCGCTGATATATTCATAGCGCTTACCGCCGGCATGTTCAAAGTATTCTTTATTTTCTTCGCCAATTTCTTCGATGGTTTCCAGACAATCGGCGGAGAAACCTGGGCAAAATACCTGCACCGAACTGACTCCTTGTGCCGGTAAGGCCTTTAAGGTTTCATCGGTATAGGGTTTCAGCCATTCTTCACGGCCGAAGCGTGATTGAAAGGTGGTTACATACTGCTCGGGCTTAAGCTGTAACGCTTCAGCAATCAGCCGCGAGGTTTTATAACACTCGCAGTGATAGGGATCGCCGTTCATTAAATAGCGTTTCGGGATGCCATGATAAGAAAATAGCAACTTATCGGCCTGACCATGCTGCTGCCAGTGTTCTCTGATACGGTTGGCACAGGCGGCAATATAGGCCGGATAATCATGATAATGGCTGATAAAGCGCAGATCGGGCAGCCAGCGCCGCTGCATAAAATCGCGTGCCAACTCGTCAAAGCTTGAGGCCGAGGTCGAAGCTGAATACTGTGGATACAAGGGTAGGACAATCAACTTGCGGACCCCTTGTTGCATCATCCGCTCCAGCACAGACTGAAAACTGGGGTTGCCGTAGCGCATGGCAAAGTCTACCACCAGATCCGGATAGCCGCGCGTGGCCAATTCGGCAGCCACAGCCTTAGTTTGACTGACAGTATGAAACAGTAGCGGCGAGCCTTGTTCAGTAAATACCGTTTGATAAGCCTTGGCCGAGCGGCGCGGCCGGATATTTAAAATGACGCCATTTAAAATAAACCACCACAACAGGCGCGGCACTTCAACGACCCGGGGATCGGATAGAAACTGCTTTAAATAGCGTTTTAATGCTTTTGGGTTAGCTTCATCCGGTGTACCGAGGTTGGTTAACAATACCCCGATCTTATCGGCTCTGGCGTGACTAAAATCTTTACTATTAATAAATCCCATAAGACGCTGCGCTCCTGATTATACTAAAGCCGGCATTACGGCGAAGGAGCCCCGTTAGATCGCCCGGCTTTAAAGTGATCTTAGCAGTTTCAGCTGCGTAAACCTATGACTGAAACAGAATATTTAGCATCACTGGTCAGACCGCACTCCGGTACCGGTACGAGGTCTAACCTGTTAAGGTGTAATAGATATCAGGGAGAACTGAATGCGTAGAATCCTCGTTTTTTTGCTGGCAGTGTTATTGGCGGCCAGCGCCGGCTCGGTGATCCAAAGCCTGGTGAATCTGCAGGCTATCGCCGCTCTGGCAGGTTCCATTGCCACCGCTGATCAACTGAGTACCCTCTGGTTTGATTTAAGGCACTTTATGCCAGTACTGGCGGCGATTTTCCTGCCTATTATGTTGTTGAGTTTAATCGCCGCCCGGTTGCTACTTAACCGCACGCCTTTGATTAAAGCCCCTACGGTGTTTGCTATTACCGCCCTTGCCACCTGGCTGGCGTTATCTGTGATTAATCAGCTGGCACCGATGCCAACCCTAATAGCATTAAACCGCACCTTAGCAGGCACCCTGATGTTGCTTGCCTGCAGTGGTCTGGGCGCTGTTTTCTATCATTATTTTAGTCGTAGCAGGAGTGTTGCATGAGCCTGAACCGAATGCTTTTTCTCTCTCTGATGTTAGTTGTCGCGCCGGTTGCGCTGACAACTGAGCCGTTGACTGCAGATCCGCTGCCGACCAAGCCAAAAGTACAGACACTTACCGAGGGCCTGGAATATCCCTGGTCATTAAGTTTTTTACCCTCTGGTGGCTTTTTGCTAACCGAGCGCAGCGGGCAGTTAGTCACCCTCGGTAGCGATGGTCAGGTGTTGCAAAAGTTGGATGTTAACTTACCTGATCTCTATGCCGCCTCACAGGGGGGCTTATTGGAGGTGCTGCTTGCTGAGGATTTCGCGCAAAGCGGCTGCCTGTTTTTAAGCTATGTCTGCGGAACGGCTAATGCCAACAGTGTTTGTTTGGCCAGTGGTAACTGGCAGGACAATCAGCTGACTGATGTAAAACAAATTTTTCGCGCAACTCCAGATCGGCGCGGTGCCGCGCACTATGGTGGTCGTATGGTGCTGCTACCGGATCAAAGCCTGGTACTGACCTTGGGTGACGGCTTTGATTATCGTGAGCAAGCTCAGAATAAAACCAATCACCTGGGGAAAATCGTACGTTTGCAGCAGAATGGCAGCGTGCCAGCCGATAACCCCTTTGTTGGGCAAGCGGCTGTTGCCGCCGAGATTTTTACGCTCGGGCATCGAAATGTGCAGGGCATTGTCTATGATACAGCAACCGGAAAATTGTGGAGTCACGAACATGGCCCCAAAGGTGGCGATGAGCTGAACCTGCTACAAGCCGGTGTTAATTACGGCTGGCCGGTGGCGACCACAGGTATTGATTACACTGGTGCCCGGATTTCTCCCTTTACCCGCTTTACTGGAATGGCTGAGCCGGTATATCAGTGGTCACCTTCGATTGCCCCTGCCGGGATGACGCTGTATCGCGGCGAGGCTTTCCCGCAGTATCAGGGCAACATCTTGATTACGGCTTTAGCGGGCAAGGCTTTGCACCGGTTGGTACTGGACGGCGATAAGGTGGTAGAGGAAGAAAAGCTACTCACTGAACTCGACAGCCGTTTGCGTGATGTGCGTACCGGCCCGGACGGCCTGATCTATATCCTGACCGACGGCCCGGCCGGCAAGTTACTGCGCCTGACCCCGCAGTAACTTATCCACAGCACTCCCATTTTTTCCGCAAAATCAGGGTCTGACCAGTTTATCCACAGCACTACGGTACCAGTCTGACCAGTTAGTGCTGATGGCCACCTTCACCATGGGCGTGGCCATGCGCGATTTCTTCTGCAGTCGCCTCACGTACGCTCAGCACTTCGAGTGCGAAGGTTAGGGTTTTGCCGGCCAGTGGGTGATTGGTATCGACTTCCGCCTTAAACATACCCACTTTGACGATAGTCACCTGACGCTCGCCCTGATCGGTGTTAACCCAGGCCACCATGCCAGGTTTCCACTTTTTAGCCCCCCGCAAATGTTTAACCTGCACGCTCTGGATCGCATCGTCGCGACGTTCACCATAGGCATCACCTGGCGCCAGCGTAATTTCAAGCGTATCGCCGGCAGTCTTACCTTCCAGCGCCGCTTCTAATTTTGGCAACATTTGATTATGGCCATGCAGATAGAGCAGGGGCGCGGCTTTGCGCGAGCTCTCCAGCTCGCCTGAGGCATCGCTTAGGGTGTAGTGGAATTGCACAACGGCATTGTTGGTAATTTGCATAATGATAAGTCTGTTAGCTGATAAAAGTGGTGCCATTATATGATATCCACCTACAGATAACAGCTCTCGCTGCGAGTCAGGCGTCAAAGTAAACTGGTATGACCGGTACCGGAGACCTGTGGATAAACAGGTCAGACCGGTACCGGAGTGGTGTGGATAAGTGGTGCGGATCAAATCAGGTGGCGGCTTTCATCTTGCTGACAAAGTCGCGAAGCTTAGTGAGCAGTAGCTCAGGCTCGTGTTGGTGTTGTTCAATCAGTTTGACGATAGCCGAACCGCTAATTGCCCCGGCAGCGCCGTTTTGGATCGCATCTTTTACCTGCTCAGGTGCGGAGATCCCGAAACCCAGCAGGGGTGGCGCTGGATTATAAGCACGAATGCGCGCGATCAGCTCCGAGGTTGGCATCGCGGCCTTGGTTTCGGCACCGGTCACGCCGGCGCGACTTAAAAGATAGGTATAGCCGCGGCCATAAGAGGCGATAGCGCGTAGGTCATCATCATCGACATTTGGTGGCACGATATAAATCGGTGCGATGTTTTGTGCCATCGCGGCTTGGCGGAACAGCTTACTCTCATGCAGCGGCACATCAGCAATCAGTACCGAGTCGACGCCGGCAGTCGCCGCTTGTTGGTAAAACTGAGTAATGCCTTTAGCCATTACCAGGTTTGAATATAGTAATAAACCAATAGGTACTGCTGGGGCATAGGCGCGGATTTTCTCAATCAGCTCAAAGCTGACTGCCGGTGTCACGCCAGCGGCCAGCGCCCGGATATTGGCATTTTGAATCGTTGGGCCGTCAGCAATAGGATCAGAGAACGGAATACCCAGCTCCAGCGCATCGGCGCCGCCATCGACCAGGGCTTTTAAAATTTCAAACGACAGCGCCGGGTTCGGATCACCAAGGGTCACGAAGGGTACAAAGGCACCGCGGCCTTCGTTATTAAGCCGCTGAAACATTTGTTGATAACGCTGCATCTTATACTCCTCCCTGCTGCGCCGCTAACACGCTATGCACGTGGGCCAAATCTTTATCACCACGGCCGGATAAATTCACCAGTAACACCATTGGCTTTGTGGCGTCAGCAGCAATTTTTAACGCCTGGGCTACCGCATGCGAGCTTTCCAGTGCCGGAATAATGCCTTCGGCTTTGGCCAGATGTTGGAACGCCGCCAAAGCTTCATCATCATTAATCGCCACGTACTGCGCGCGACCACTTTGCTGCAGATAGGTATGTTGTGGCCCGACCGCCGGGTAGTCTAAACCGGCCGAAATCGAATACGACTCTTCAATCTGACCATCACTGGTTTGCATAATGGCAGTATAGGCACCGTGCAAAATACCATAGCTGCCGGTACTTAACGCCGCGCCATGCTGATGGGTGTTAATACCCATGCCACCGGGTTCGACGCCAATCAGTTTCACACCAGCTTCATCAATAAAGTCAGCGAAAATGCCAATCGCATTAGAGCCACCACCGACACAGGCAATCACCGCATCCGGTAATGTGCCCTCGGCTTTTAAGATCTGTTGTTTGGCTTCTTCACCAATCATCCGTTGGAAGTCACGCACAATAGTGGGGAACGGATGTGGGCCTGCTGCGGTACCCAGCATATAGTGGGTGGTTTCATAGGTAGCTGACCAGTCGCGCATCGCTTCGTTTACGGCATCCTTTAGCGTACCGGAGCCTGCCGTCACCGGAATCACGGTCGCGCCCATCAGCTTCATCCGAAACACGTTCGGCTGCTGGCGTTCAATATCTTTAGCACCCATATAGATGCGGCATTTTAAGCCCAACAGCGCACACGCCAGCGCTGTGGCCACACCGTGCTGGCCGGCACCGGTCTCGGCGATCACTTCTTTTTTACCCATGCGTTTGGTTAACAGCGCCTGACCTAACACCTGGTTGGTCTTATGCGCGCCGCCATGCAGCAGGTCTTCACGCTTTAAGTAAATTTTAACCAGCGGGTTAGGTGATAAGTTACGGGTTAGCGTCAGCGGCGTTGGCCGGCCGGCATATTCGGTTAGTAATTGCTGAAACTCGGCTAAAAAGGCCGGATCCTGCTGTGCTTCGACAAAGGCGGCTTCCAGCTGCTTTAACGCCGGCACCAGCAACTGTGGTACGAACATGCCGCCATATTCGCCGAAATAGGGGTTTAGTTTTAACTCACTCATCAGTTCTGCTCACCCTTAGTATTGGTTTTGCTCTGAAAATCGAAATGACGGATGGCGCTAAAGGCCGCCGCCAGTTTAGTGTGATCTTTAATGCCCGGCGCACTCTCTAATCCGGAGTTTAAATCCAGCCCCGCCACCGGTAAGGCCAGCGCCTGCGCCACGTTATCCGGATTCAGGCCGCCGGCTAACATAATAGGTTGTGCGCTGTTAAGCGCTGACAGTAGCGACCAGTCAAAACAGAGGCCACTGCCGCCATGCTGGCTGGCATGAAAACTATCCAGCAAGATCCTATCGGCCAGTGGGCTAAACGCTGGTAGCCGGTTTTGCACCCGATAGGCTTGCCAAATCTGACAATCTGCCGGTAATAGCGGACGCAGGGCAGCAAGGTAAGCCTCATCCTCTTCGCCATGTAGCTGCACTGCCGCCAGCTGAAGTGCCTTAGCCAGCTCAGCCACTTCAGCTAGTGGGCTATTGACAAAAACGCCAACAAAGCGAAGTTTAGCGGCATGAACCAGCTGTTGCGCCTGCTCCGGTGTCACATAGCGCGGTGACGCCTTGGCAAAGATTAAACCACCATAGTAAGCCCCGGCTTTGGCCACCGCTTTAACATCTTCAATCCGGGTTAAACCACAGACTTTATGCTCGCCGATAATCAGCCGCTGACAGGCAGCGGCCAGATCGGCTTCAGCCATCAGTGAGCTGCCGACTAAAAAGGCATCAGCGACCTGCAGCAGCTCTCGTACCTGCTGATTACGATAAATGCCGGACTCCGATACCACAGTGCGATCAGCTGGGATCAGCTGCCGCAGGCGAAAGCTGGTATTTAAGTCCGTACTCAGATCGCGCAGGTTGCGGTTATTGATCCCAATTAATTTGGCGCCAAGCTCCACCGCCTGTAGGGTTTCTTCTTCGTTACTGACTTCGGTTAGTACCGTCATCTGCAGCTCGGCGGCAATGGCGGCTAACAGCTGATACTGCTGGGGTGATAAAATCGACAGCATTAACAGTACCGCATCGGCACCGGCAGCCCGCCCGGCATAGATCTGGTAGGGATCAATTATAAAGTCTTTATGCAGCAGCGGCTTGTCAGATAAGGCGCGCATCTGCTCCAGATATTGATAGCTGCCCTGAAAAAACTCGCTGTCGGTCAACACCGAGATGCAGTCGGCGTATTGGTTGTACACCTGACTAATAGCGCTAAGATCAAAATCCGCCCGAATTAAGCCTTTTGACGGTGAGGCCTTTTTACACTCCAGAATAAACCGGGCGCCAGGCTGCTGCAAAGCGGCCAGAAAATCGCGGCTGGTCGGGGTAACGCCGGCGATAAAGTGTTCCAGTGGCCTCTCTTCCGCCATAGCCGAGACTTCAGTTAACTTATTGCTGACGATTTTCGCCAGTACCCCGGTAATGGTTTTATTGTGTAATACCAGTTCAGCCACGGCTTAACTCCTGCATTTTTTCCAACGTCGCCATCGCCTTACCACTGGTCAGTTGCTCTAACACAGCGCGGGTATTCACTTTCAAATCCTGGCCTAAACCGGCAATTTTTAGCATTGCCGCCACATTTACTGCTACTGCCTGATTGTGTGCCTCTTCGCCACGGCCTTGCAAAATGGCCAGCGTCGCTGCCGCATTTTGCTCCGGCTCGCCACCAGCTAAGGCACTAAGAGGAGTCATATTCAGGCCAAAATCTTCCGGCGTAAGCGTAAATTCGCGCAGTGCACCGTCTTTTAGCTCACAGACATAAGTATTGCCATGCAGCGCCACTTCGTCACAGCCGCTACCATGCACCACCCAGGCGCGCTCAGTACCCAGTTGCTGTAAGACTTCGGCCATCACCCGGCACAGCGCCGGATCGTAGACGCCAAGTAGCTGAAAAGCAGGCCGCGCCGGGTTAATTAAAGGCCCGAGCAAGTTAAAAATAGTTCTGCTTTTCAACGCATTGCGTACCGGCATCGCATGCTTAATGCCGCTGTGATACAAGGGCGCAAATAAGAAAGTACATTGCGAATCGGCCAGCATAGTGGCTGCCTGTTGTGGGCTTTGCTGGATGTTGAGTCCCAGATGCTCCAGTAAGTCAGCAGAGCCCGAACGTGATGACACACTGCGGTTGCCATGTTTTACCACCGGCAACCCCATACTGGCGGCGACGATGGCGGCAGTGCTGGAGATATTAATGGTATTGCTGCCATCACCGCCGGTACCACAGCAGTCGATGCTCGGTTTGGTCGTAGCCGGGAATGGTGCGGCGGCTTGCAGTAATGCACTGGCTGCACCGGTTATTTCGGCGCTGCTTTCACCACGTACTTTCAGGGCCGCTAACATGGCGGTTAGATGTAGTGGATCGACCTGACCGGTCACCACAGCACTAAAGAATTGCTCGGCTTGCTCCCGGCTAAGTGCTTTACCGGTCAGTGCTTGTTGCACCAGCGGTAAAACCCCGACCTCTGTGTTGTTAAGATCTGTCATGCTCTTAACTCCTTAATAAATATTCGATACTTTGCTTAAGCAGCGGCTTGCCCAGCGTAGTTAAAATCGACTCCGGGTGAAATTGAAAACCCAGCATCCGCTCAGTCTCGTTAATCACCGCCATCGGAATATGTCGCTCATTGGCAATCTGCTCAAGGGTGTCTGGCAGTGTCGTCGCCATTAGCGAGTGATAACGCGCCACCGGGAAAGGCCGTGGTAAACCGTTAAACACCGGATGTTCGGCCAGACTAATCGCCGAGGTTTTACCGTGTACGGTTTCACCGGCACGGCCGACCACACCGCCATAATGTTCAACGATGGCCTGATGCCCGAGGCAAATCCCCAGCACCGGATACACCCCGGCGCAGCGCTTTAATAACGCCGGCAACGAGCCGGCATCGGCTGGCGCCCCCGGGCCGGGTGATAACACCAGCAGCACAGGGCCGGTTTCCTGCTGCATTTTTTCAAAAATATAATCGGCCGGGACAGTATTGCGATACAGCTTTAAGCTTACGCCCAGCTGCGCAAATTCATCCACCAGGTTGTAGGTAAAAGAATCGATATTATCCAGCAGATACACTGTGCAATTAAGGTTCTGGCTCATTTTAATACCCCGCCGCCTGAATAGCGTTAATCACCGCTTGCGCTTTGTTGCGTGTCTCTTCTGCTTCGAGCTTCGCCACTGAGTCAAACACCACCCCGGCACCGGCCTGAATATAAGCCATACCCTCTGCGACATAAGCTGATCGGATCACGATGCAGCTGTCAAAATCGCCGTTACCGGCCAGATAACCAACAGCACCGCCATAAGAGCCGCGTTTTTTCCCCTCAACACCGCGAATAAGCTCAGCCGCCTTCACCTTAGGCGCACCTACCAGGGTGCCCATATTCATACAGGCCTGATACGCATGCAGCGCATCGAGCTCTGGTTTTAGCTCACCCACCACCCGTGATACCAGGTGCATCACATAGGAATAACGGTCGACTTTTAGTAACTCTTTCACGTAACGGCTGCCGGGCGTGCTGATGCGTGCCACATCATTGCGGGCTAAATCCACCAGCATTAAATGCTCGGCTTTTTCTTTTTCATCCTGGCGCAGCTCCAGCTCAATGCGGCTATCCAGATCGCGGTCAATACTGCCATCGGCGGCAAAACCGCGGCGGCGGGTGCCGGCGATGGGGTAAATCTCCACTTCGCGGCTGGCGGCATTAAACTTCAGCGCCGACTCCGGTGAGGCGCCGAACAGGCAAAACTTAGGGTCTTGCAGATAAAACATATAGGGGCTGGGGTTCAGCTGTTTTAACTTGGCGTAAGCCTGCAGCGGCTTAGGGCAGGGCAGCGAGAAACAGCGCGACGGAACCACCTGAAAGATATCGCCGGCGACAATATGTTGCTTTAGCGTTTCGACCTGGGCTTCAAAATCGGCGTCGCTAATATCAACCGCAATCTCTTTGCTGCTGGCGGCTTGCCCCACCGCCAATGGCTGGCTATGCAGTAGCTGCTGTTTTAACTGCTCCAGCCGTTTTCCAATGGCAAAACAGTTGGCAGGAGCCGCTTCGCCGCAAAATACATTGCCCACTAAGCGGCTTTGCTGCGCTTTATGGTCAATCACCAGTGCAGTTTCGGCCAGATAAAACAGATAATCCGGGCACTGATTTTCTTTTACCGGCACCTCGGGCAACTGCTCAATATTGGCCACCATATCATAGCCAATCACGCCGCCTAAAAAGATAGCAAAGGGTTCATCACCCTGGCTGCGCAATTGCTGCTGTATTAAACGTAGCGCACTAAACGGATTAGGCTGCGTTAAACGGCTGACTTCATCCAATAGCGGATCGGGTAGTGCAAACTCGGCGACTAAAACAGCTGCAGTGGTCTGACCGGTACCGGAGTGCTGTGGATAACTACTGGTCGGACCGGTACCGGAGTGCTGTGGATAAGTGAGGCTGGCGATGGGACTAAGCAGATCGGCTAAAAAGGGCAGCAGGGTAAGGCCGTTGCTGCTTAGCGCCGTAATACTGACCTGTTGACCGTTACACTCAATACGCAGTGCGGCGTCGATCAGCATCAGACTGTTGACACTGTTTTTGCTGTCAATCTCGGCTGATTCCAGCAGCAGTGAGCAGCGGTCGGCCTGACACAGGCTGGCATAAGCCGCTAAGGCATCGCTTTGATAGGGCACAGGTAGTGCAATACTGGCTACCTCGCCCGCGGTGTCTGTGATATGGCTGAAAATCATCTTAATAATTTTCCTTAATTTTTAGTTGGTTAACCTGTTGCTATTGGTTTATCGCCGGCTAACCCCAAAACTGCGCCCAAAAAAAAGCCCGTTTCGGGGGAAACGGGCTTGGGTTTCTAAAGCGAATACAACGCCTACACACGCCCGTTGGGAATGTGCCACCACCAGTTGATCAGTGAAAACGTTGTTAGAAATTGCATTGGCTTTAACTACCTTATTCTTGAACGTCTACATAAAACCGCGAATCGGGCTTGGCGTCAAGCCCTGTTCACTAAAAATCATCAATAAAAACGTATAAAAGTCTGGACGGCTCTATTGGTTGGCAGCTTGTTGTTTCTGCAACTGCTCAATTTTCTGCCAAAGCTCCTCGCTTTCTGCCGTCAGGTCAGCAAATAAACGCATATCGCCATTGCGCTGGGCATGCATCGCTTGCTCCAATTTTTGATCGTACGCTTTGCGCAATTTCTTTACCGGATCGGATTTTAACCAGCCAAACATCATCGTTGCTCCATTAATTTGATGGTACAGCATACGTCAGGATGCTGAAAAAGGTTCACTGTCCTTGAATGGCCTGTTTGTGCGACAATAGCTACCTAATTAGAGGATGATATGAAAATAGATCTACATAGCCACACTAACCACTCAGACGGCCTGTTGCCGGTTGCTGAGCTGTTGGCGCGGGCAATCAGCTGCAACCTGGATGTGCTGGCCATTACCGACCACGATACGGTGAGTGCCTTGCCGCAGGCTGCGGCCTGGCTGACAGAAAATCAGGCACCGCTAACGCTGATTAACGGTGTAGAAATTTCTACCGCCTGGCATGAGTTTGAAATTCATATTGTCGGTTTAAATATCAAGCCGGACTGCCCACAGTTCCTGGCGCGGTTGGCGTCACAACAACAGCGGCGGCTGCAGCGGGCCGAGGAAATGGCTCGCCGGCTGGAAAAAGCGCAAATTCCGGGCGCATTAGAGGCAGTGTTGGCAGAGGTTGGCGACGGCGCCATTACCCGCAGTCATTTTGCGCGCTTTCTGGTGAAAACCGGCCGTGCCGATTCGATGAATGCGGTATTCAAAAAGTACCTGGCACGCGGCAAAACCGGCTATGTACCCAATAATTGGGTCGATTTAGCCAGTGCAGTGCAATGGATCCATGATGCCGGCGGCCAGGCTGTGCTGGCGCACCCGTTAAAATACAACCTGAACGGCCGCTATTTAAAGCGCCTGGTCACCGATTTTGCAGCAGCCGGCGGCGATGCGATGGAAATTATTTCCCCGCAGCAAACGCCGGTGCAGCGGCGCGAGCTATGGGCGCTTTGCCAGCAACATCAGCTAACTGCTTCTGTAGGCTCAGATTTTCATCAACCAACAGCTTGGAATGAACTCGGAAAGCATCTATATTTACCAGACGACGTCACGCCCGTTTGGGCCAGCTGGGGCCTGAGCTCGAAACGCGAAGTCTCAGAATCTAAAGCAGAACCCCAGGCAGAACCAGAGTCAGAATTAAACCGTACAGCGGCTAAGTCCGCTGCATCAACTATCAGCATGGATACGCCAACATGAGCCAGTTTTTTCATATTCACCCGGAAAATCCGCAGCAGCGTCTGTTAAAGCAAGCGGTGCAAATTATCCAGAAAGGCGGTGTGGTGATTTTCCCAACCGACAGTGGGTATGCGCTTGGCTGTCATGTGGGCGATAAAACCGCTATGGATCGCATTATGCAAATCCGTCAGGTTAGCGGCGAACACCACTTTACACTGATGTGTCGCGATCTGTCGGAATTATCGGTATATGCCAAGGTGGAAAACACCGCCTTTCGGTTAATTAAAAACAATACTCCCGGTGCCTACACCTTTATTTTACGCGGCACCAAAGAAGTGCCGCGACGGCTGTTAAATGAAAAGAAGAAGACCATCGGCCTGCGCATTCCAGAAAATAAAATCGCGCTGGCGCTGTTGGAAGAGCTGGCCGAGCCTTTATTGACCACCAGCTTGATTTTACCCGGTCAGGAATTTGCCGAGAGTGATCCGGATGAGATGCGGCATCAGCTGGAGCGGCAGGTCGACCTGATTTTGCATGGCGGCATTATCGGTGAGGACCCAACCACAGTGGTCGACTTATCGGAAGACGCACCGCAGATTATTCGTCAGGGCCGTGGCGATAGCCGGCCGTTTGAATAAGTAGCGAGTTAAGATGGCTGAGCAGCTACCGCCGTTAACGATACAGCAACCGTTACCGCTGGCCTTTGTCCGCGGTGAGGCGGTACTGGAGCGGCCGGAAGATCTCTATATCCCGCCAGATGCGCTGGAGGTGCTGCTCGATACCTTTGAAGGCCCGCTGGATTTTCTGCTGTATTTAATTCGCAAACATAAGTTTGATTTGGTCGATTTGCCGGTAAACGAAATTACCCTGCAATATATGGAATATATTGAGCTGATGCAGGAGCTGAATTTCGAGCTGGCAGCCGAATATCTGGTGATGGCCGCCATGCTGGCGGAAATTAAATCGCGCCTGCTGTTGCCGAAAATCACTAACCTGGAAGACGATGAGCACGACCCACGCGCCGAGCTGGTGCGCCGCTTACAGGAATATGAAATCTTTAAACAAGCAGCGACCGATCTGGATGCCTTACCGCGAGATGAGCGCGACTATTTTACTGCCCAGGCCAGCCTGGCTGATAACTTCAGCCCTTTATTGATTTTACCGGATGTGGATTTTACGGAGCTTATCAGTGCCTTAAATGACATAGTCAAGCGTAGCAAGGCGCTGGCGCATCATCATATTCAGCGTGAACATTTGTCGACCCGGGAGCGGATGAGCCGTATTCTGGATTTACTGCAGCAGCGGCAGGGTTATCTGGAGTTTGCTGAATGCTTTGACTTAACTGAAGGCCGGGAAGGCGTGGTAGTGACCTTTTTAGCGATCCTGGAGCTAACCAAAGAAAAGCTGGTAGAGCTGATCCAGGTGGCGCCTTATGCACAAATCCATGTCAAACTGGCGCTAAGTGAGGCATAATGGCGCAGAAAATTAACGATATCCAATTACTGCAACTTGTCGAAGCCGCGATCTTTGCTGCTGAAAAGCCCCTTAGCCGCGCCGAATTGCAAGCCACAGTGCTGGAGGGCTTTAACGTCAGCGCTAAACGGCTGCTACAGTGTCTGAAGCAACTGCAGGACGATTACAGTGCTCGTGGCATCCAGTTGATGGAAACGGCCAGTGGCTACCGGTTTCAAACCCGCCCTGAATTAAGCGAACCGCTGGCCAGACTCTGGCCCGAGCGTTCGCCGCGTTATTCGCGTGCGGTGCTGGAAACTTTAGCCTTAATTGCTTATCGCCAGCCCATTACCCGCGGTGAAATTGAGCAAATTCGTGGCGTATCGGTCAGTAGCCAGATTATGCGTACCTTGACCGAGCGCGGCTGGGTCAAGGTGGTCGGCCACAAAGAAGTACCGGGTCGGCCCGGGCTTTATGCCACTACTGAGGCCTTTTTAGATTACTTTGGCTTACGCCATTTAGACCAATTACCGCCATTAGCCGAGTTTGCAGCCTTGCAACCGGCAGAAGCGGAATTATTAACCACCGTCGGGATGACAGGAGAGCTCCACTAATGAGTGAAAAATTACAGAAAGTTTTGGCCCGGGCCGGCATCGGTTCGCGTCGCGAAATGGAAGACTACATCAGTCGTGGCCGCGTGACCGTGGATGGTAAACCGGCTAGCCTGGGTGATCGGGTTACCCCGACTCAGGCGATCCGCGTTGATGGTCATCCGGTGCAGGTGGCAAGCGAAGAGCAGCAAGTTTGTCGGGTGCTGGCTTATCACAAGCCCGAGGGCGAGATTTGTTCGCGTACCGATCCGGAAGGACGGCCCACGGTGTTCTCGCGCTTACCAAATATCAAGGGCGCGCGTTGGATCGCCATCGGCCGGCTGGATATCAATACCTCAGGTTTACTGCTATTTACCACTGACGGTGAGCTGGCTAACCGCCTGATGCACCCTAAATTTGAAGTCGAGCGCGAATATGCGGTGCGGGTTTTCGGTGAGATTAACGATGCCATGATCCAGCGTCTGCGCACCGGGGTGGAACTGGAAGACGGTAAAGCTAACTTTAAACGTATTAAAGCGCTGCCGGGCGAGGGGATTAACCGCTGGTTCCATGTCGTGCTTACCGAGGGCCGTAACCGTGAGGTACGCCGGATGTGGGAATCTCAGGGCGCGGTTGTAAGCCGGCTGATCCGGGTGCGCTATGGTGATCTGTTGTTGCCTAAGCACTTACCTGCCGGTGGTTATACCGAATATCCACTGGCTGAAGTCAACTATCTGCGTAACCTGGTCGGGTTAAAAGATGAAGTAGCCACGCTGGTAAAACCGGAAGATCGCACTGAGCGGCGTCGCCGTTTGGCCAGCATGAAGCGGGCGGTGCGTAAGCATCAAATTGCCGAAAAAACGCCTGGTAAAAAAACTGAACCCAGCGCAAAAGCCAACCGGGCAGAGCCGGCCAAAAAGCCGACTGCGACTAAAGGTCAGGCGGGTAGAGGCAATAGCACACAGCGGCAGTCAACCGGCAAAACCCCAACCCGTGAAGGCAGAGGCTAATTATCCACAGCACTCCGGTACCGGTCTGACCACTTTATCCACAGCACTTCCTGCTTAAAAATGGTACCGGTACGACCAGTTACCCGCCTTAACGCACCTTGCTTTTGCGGATCAGCCGGTACAGCAACTCAGGTGATAGCCGGGCGATGCAAGCCGCCAGCTTTTCTTTAAAGCCGCCGATAACAATATAACTGTTACCTTTGCGCAATGCTTTGAGTGTTGCCGTAGCAAACTCATCGGCAGTCATGGCTTTTGCCTGGGCATCATCCATTTTACCGAGCGCTTCACCACTGCCGGTTAGTGCATTCATTGAAACTGCTGTTTTCACAAAGCCGGGGAAAACCACCGCCACGCGAATACCCTGGTTATACAGCTCGGCCCGCACGCTATTGGCCCATAAGTGCAGCGCTGCCTTAGCAGCAGAGTAGCTGCCGCGGTATTGGGTACCGACTAAACCGGCGACACTGGAGATAAACACCAGCTGGCCGGTGCCTTGTTTTAACATCACCGACAACACCCGCCGACTCAGCGCCACCTGAGCAAAGTAATCAATTTCCATAATTTTGCGATCAGTGTCGCTGCTGGTATCCATCACTAGTGCGCGCTGACTGATCCCGGCGTTATTGATCAGCCAGTCCAGCCGGCCGTAGTGATGAATAATCTTATCAAGCGCTTGCTGCTGAGCATGCTCATCGCAGATATCCAACGGTACCGTTAAATGCCGTTCCGGTTGCGGCAGACTTTGTTGCACGCGCTCAAGCTCTGTTCTACGGCGGGCGCTCAGCACCACCTTGGCGCCGGCTGCGGCAAATTGCTTTGCCAAAGCTTCACCGATGCCCCCTGACGCACCGGTGATCCAGATCACCTTGTCTTGTAGCGATATTGTCATCGTTATGGCCATCTTAAGATACAGATGGCCGATGTTAGGGGATTTGCAGTGAGACTGTCAAAGTGAAGTCACGCTGACTGGTCAGACCGGTACCGGAGTGCTGTGGATAAGTTAGCTGCCGACCCGGAATTTACGGCTAAAGTGGCGCTTAAACAGCATAATGGCACTGATACCCATCACCGGGGCGATAATCCAGCTAACCACTTGCCATTGACCAGTCAGCACTTCGGCCAGTAAGCGGCGGCCACCGGCAGCAAAAAAGGCAGTGTATAGCGCGATACCGGTGCCAATCATTGAAGTAAAGTGCTCAATAATCCATTGCCGCGGCTTTAAACTCGGTTGATGGATATAACGCAAAATTCCTATTACAGTCATGGTCCCAACGCCACTGAAAATGACAGAAAGCACGTCTTTATTTATCACACCGACGCCAGCCAGAGTGATGTTACCGACCAGCAACGCCCACACCGGCCCCTGATAAGACCATACCCGCAGCTGTGCCAACTCGGCTTTTACTTTCAGCACACCATAGGCATGTCGCACTGTCACCCAGGTTAATAAACTAAGTTGTAATAAAAAGAACGAAAACAGCCGCCGCTCAGTGATAAATTTCTGCAGTTGTGTTGTGCTCCAGTTCGGATTCTGACCATAAACCATGGTAGGGCTATATAACACCATCAAGCACATCAGTACCCCGGAGCCCGCAATTAATAGCATCATCTGGTAGTAAAGCTTACCGGCCGTATTGTGCAGCATACTGCCTTTGGCACTGACGACCGGCACCCAAAACAACATCAGGCAAATAGCTCCCAATAAAATGTGCAGAGCAAGTAAGCTGGTATGTAAGTAGTTCATTTAACGCCTCCTCTGGCTGAAAACAGATTCAGCTTACGCCGGTAGCTGTCCGCTCGCAGGTGCCGGAAGTCAGGATTTTCGCACATGACTTTTGGCCTATTGCACTCGTTACGACAAACGTCATAATGAGCTGATGAAATACCATTTTCCGCTGGCAACCCTGGCCGGCATCCTGACCTGGCTACTGGTATCCGGTATCACTTTGATGCTGCTATTACGGCTGCCTGCACCACAGCCACTGCTGCCAGCCAGCCTGCTATTGTTACTCTATGGTATGAGCTTTATCTTTCTGACGCAGGAGCAGCATCCACTGGGTCTTGGTGGCCGCTATGGTCGCTGGCTGCTGCCGCTACCACTGATCTGCGCCTTCGCCTTACAGTGGTTGTTACCGACCGCTATTTTTGACTATCTGGCCATACTGACCATTATCTGGGTCTGTTTGCTGCCACATCTGATGTCGCAGCGTTTGGCGTTGCTACTGACCCTGGGCATAGTGGCGCTATGGTTTGGCTTACAGGCCTATCTGGAGCAGCGCAGTTTGTGGATCACCGCAGCCCTGTACGGTAGCTTTCATTTATTTGCGGTACTGATGCAGACTGCAATTAAGGCTGAAACCGAGGCGCGCGCTGAATTAACAGAAAAGCATCGTCAATTGCTGGCCGCGCAACAACTATTACAGCTGGCCTCACGCGCAGAAGAGCGTAATCGGATCGCCCGCGATCTGCATGATTTATTAGGACATCATTTGACGGCGCTGACGATACAATTGCAGGTTGCCAGTTATCAGTGTGATGGCGAGGCCAAACTTCAGGTTGAGAAAAGTCTGCAACTGGCCAGATTGCTACTTTCTGATGTGCGCGAAGCGGTATCCGCGATGCGCGACAGTTCCGAGCTGGATTTAAAGCAGTTATTTGCCCCCTTGCTGCAGCATTTACCGGATAGCTTGCAGGTTGAGCTGGATATAGCACCCAAATTAAAAGCCAGCTCCTTAAATCAGGCTCAGCATCTACAGTATCTGGTGCAGGAAGCCATCAGTAATACCCTAAAACATGCCAATGCCAGCTGCTTGTGGATCCATGCCAGGGAGGCAGAGCAGGGCATCGCCTTAGAGATTAAAGATAATGGTCAGCTAAAGGCAAACTGGCAGCCAGGTAACGGTCTGATTGGCATGCGCGAGCGCGTTGCCGAATGTGGCGGCAAACTGCATCTTGCTGCCGATGCCGGCGGCCTGGCATTACAGATCTGGTTACCTCAGGCAGGAGTGGCCGATGTTTAAAGTGTTATTAGTCGACGATCAGAAGCTGATCCGCGATGGTATTCGTAGCTTGCTGGCGATATCCGGTAAGGTCGAAGTGGTCGGCGAAGCCTGTGATGGCAGCGAAGTGGTGGCGCTGTGGCAAAGCTGCCAACCCCAAGTCATTCTGATGGATCTGTCGATGCCGAAAATGGACGGCATCGCCGCCATTAAAGCCTTGAAAGCAGCCGGCGCCGATACGCCGGTGCTGGTATTGACCACCTTTGATGACCATGAGTTGGTGCTACAAAGCCTGCAAGCCGGCGCCCGTGGCTTTCTATTAAAGGATGTGTCGCTGGACACGCTAATCAAAGCCATAGAGAGCCTGGCGGCCGGGGGCAGCTGTTTTCAACCTACTATTACTGAGCGCTTATTGCAGCAATTACCCGGCAGTGCCGATACTCAGTACCGCAAGCCGGCGTTGCCAGAGCCGCTAACGGATAAAGAGTTAGAGATTTTACGGCTGATGGCGGCTGGCTACAGTAATAAAGAAATTGCCAGCGCCTTGTTTAAATCTGAAGGCACAGTAAAAAACCAGTGCTCGACCATCTTAAGTAAGCTCGGGGTGCGGGATCGCACCCGAGCGGTATTACTGGCTTTGGAGCTGGGCCTTATCACCCCCTAAACTTATCCACAGCACTCCGGTACCGGTCTGACCAGTTTATCCACAGCACTCCGGTACCAGTCCGACCAGTTTATCCAGACGTCTCTATTGCCGTTGGGAAGAGCTGGTTCTGACCAGCTAGCTGCGATAGCCGTTGGGGTTGTGTTTCTGCCAGCGCCAGGTATCGCGCACCATATCGTCCAGTGTCTTCTCTGTTTTCCAACCCAGTAAAGTCAGCGCTTTGGTTGGCTCAGCATAACAGACGGCAATATCACCGGGGCGACGCGGCGCAATCTGATACGGCACCGCTACCTGATTCACTTCGCTAAAGGCGTTAACCATATCCAGCACGCTGTAGCCAACGCCGGTACCGAGGTTAATCGCCTCAATACCTTTTCTCTGTTCCAGATATTGCAGCGCCTTTAAATGGCCATTGGCTAAATCCACGACATGAATATAATCGCGCACGCCGGTACCATCTTTGGTCGGATAATCGTTACCAAACACATTGAGTTGTTGGCGTTTGCCGACCGCGACCTGGGAAATAAACGGCATTAGATTATTCGGAATGCCATTAGGATCTTCGCCGATCTGGCCACTTTCATCAGCACCGACCGGGTTAAAGTAGCGCAGCAGGGCAATAGACCAGTCTGGTTCGGCCTTTACCAGATCTTCCAGAATTAGCTCAATCATCAGCTTACTCTGGCCATAAGGATTGGTAGCCGAGCGGGGCGAGGTTTCTTTGATCGGCACTTCTTTGGCATCACCATAAACGGTGGCCGAAGAGCTGAATACCAGCTTTTTGACATTAAAATGCCGCATCACACGGCACAGGGTAACAGTACCCGAGACGTTATTGTCATAATAATGCAGGGGCAGTTCGGTCGATTCACCCACCGCCTTTAAACCCGCGAAATGAACCACCGCGCTAATTTTATACTGGCTGAATACTGCCGTAAGCGCCGCCTGATCGCGAATATCACCGGTAATACTTAACAGCGTGCGCCCGGCAAGTTGTTCTACCCGCTTTAGCGACTCTGCCGAGCTGTTACTAAAATTATCAAAGCTAATCACGTTATAGCCGGCGCGCAGCAAACACAGTGCTGTGTGGCTACCGATGTAACCAGCACCGCCGGTCAGCAAAATATAAGAGCTCATAGGCAATCCTTTGGCTAAAAAACGAAACAGTTAAGGCAAGACTTTTTTATAAGGTTTAACAGTAGCCTTAACATAAACGCCTGCTGCCCAATACGGGTCAGCCGCGGCCCAGGCTTCTGCTTCTGCTAACGAGGGGAATTCAGCCACCACCAGTGAGCCGGTAAAGCCGGCTGCGCCCGGATTGTCCGAATCAATGGCGGGCAGCGGGCCTGCCATTAATAGCCGCCCCTCAGTTTTTAATTGCTCCAGACGGGCTAAATGCGCTGGCCGGGCTTGTAACCGTTTTTCCAGACTATTGGCCGCATCTTCGGCATAAATCATATAGAACATGTTAAAACTCGCTACGCTAGAAATTCTGGCTGCACCTTAGCAGATTTGAGCCTTAAAACCAATTCAGGCCGGCAGGTCGGGCTAGGATTTCCCGCCACAGGCTGTTAGCATGAAGGCGCTTTTTCTAACAATAACTAAAAAAATCCATTCAGGGAGTCCACCCACGCATGAAACGTGAACAATTCAGTTCCAGCCTTGGCTTTATTCTGGCCGCGGCCGGCTCCGCCGTTGGTATCGGTAATCTGGTCGCCTTTCCGGTAATGGCCAGTAAAAATGGCGGCGCCGCTTTCCTTATCATGTACGCGATTTTCGTGTTCTTTATTTGCTTACCGGTGATGCTAGCCGAGATGAGCCTGGGGCGTCACACGCGGCAAAACCCACTTGGCGCTTACACCCAAATTGGCCAAAACCGGGCCTGGCGTACTGTGGGTTGGTTATCGGTGATTACGCCCTTTATGATTGGGGTGTTCTATCTGGTGATCACCGTCTGGATCGCCGGTTACCTCGGTAAGGCGCTGCTTGGTCAGCTTGATCAACTTGCTGACCCTAATGGCTTCGGCGCCTTTATCAATAGTAATGAGCTGTTCGTGTATATGGCCATCGTCGTGGGTTTAACCTTTTTGATCCTGCAAGGCGGTGTGAAAAAGGGCATTGAAAAAGCCACCACCATCTTGATGCCAACATTGTTTATTATGCTGATTTTGTTGGTTATTTATGTGCTAACCAAAGAAAATGCCATGCTGGGTGTTAAGTTTTTCCTGATCCCGGACTTCACTAAGCTCACCGGGCAGGTATTAAATGGCGCGCTGGCGCAGGCATTCTTCTCCTTGTCATTGGCAATGGGTATTTTGATCACTTATGGCTCTTATATCCAAAAACATGACAACATCGTCTCAGCCGGTAAAACGGTAGCCGGCTTATCCTTGCTGGTTGCGGCCTGCTCAGGTTTGTTGATCTTGCCTGCAGTGTTCTCGTTTAATCCGGACATTCAAATAGCCGAACTGTCAGAATCCAGCATTGGTATGATTTTTATGTTCCTGCCAAAAATCTTCCTGGCATTGCAGGCTGACATAGGCTATTTCGGTGCCTCTTTTATTGCTGCTTTTTTCTTCTTGCTGGTGTTTTTTGCCGCCATGACCTCACTGGTGTCGATTATCGAAGTGCCGGTGGCCAGTGTGATGGATGGTAAGGGATTAAGCCGGCGCAAAGCGCTGTACTCATTGGGTGGTGCCATGGTGCTGCTGGCGGTAGTCTGTGCTTTGTCGTTTGGCCGTATTGATTGGCTGAGCAATATTCTAAGCTATGGCGGCAACAACAAGTCTTTCTTTGATTTGGTTTACGATATGTTTTACGAAACCATTCTGCCATTAAATGGCTTCCTGCTCTGTCTGTTTGTGGTTTACCGCTGGAAAGCTCACAATCTGGATAAAGAAATCGCCGACGGTAATCCGGGTTTTGCCGGCACAGTGCTGCAAAAATACGTTAACTTTTCGCTGGGTACTTTTATCCCACTGATCCTGTTAATTATTTTTGTGAATACCGTCTCGACCATTTATTTCGGTAAAAACTTACTGTTCTAACTGGTCAGACCGGTACCGGAGTGCTGTGGATAAACTGGTCAGAGTGGTACCGGAGTGCTGTGGATAAATCAGGCCTGAGTGGCGATCAGGCTGGTGCGGCGGCTGCCAAGGGTGTCGGGAATTTTCCCAAGCTGGCAAGCCGCCTGACTGACATTGAGCCCCTGCGCCTGACAGCGCTCGGTTAGCAGCGGTAAAAATTTTTCTGCTTGTTTTAGCGCGGCGGGCTGATCGGTATAAAACTGTAACTGCAGATCCTGCGCCGCCAGCTTAGCCACTACCAATAATTGGCCATAGTGCCCCAAATCAAACTTCATCGTCAGTTGCCAGTGTTTTTGTTTGCCAGCACCGCTCTTCTCTTTCGCTTCCCGTTGTTCCAACAAGATCTCGCTGATCCGGCTTTCCTGCTGTTGCTGTAATGCCAGCGGGATAAACCACTGTTGCTGCAGCTGTGGCAGATCGGCATTTTGTAACTGCGATAACTGCAGCAAGCTACTGTGACTGCCCAGTGCCCGCAGCAACTGACTGGCTTGCTGACTATCCAGCTGACCGATCTGCTGCGCCATAGTCTGAGTGGCACTATTGCTGCGGGCTGCTTGCGCTGACGGTTGTCGCAACAAATGCCCCAGTAATAGCTGAATGGCAATAGCCAGGGTGCCGGCGCCGGTACTGGTGTTGGGCTGCAATTGCAGCGGTTGAAATTGCAGCACCGCCTGTAACTGCTGCTGCACTTCCGCGACAGTTAAAACGCGTTGCCCATCCGGTTGTGCTTGCCTGATCTGTTGTAGCAGGGCAACGACAGCCGGTGGCATCTCCGGCAGTGCCGCCAGCCGCGCCGGGCTGCTGCTAAGTAAAGGTAACAGTTGCCGCCAACCCTGCTCGGCAACGCCAGTGCTGTTATTCAGATTTACCGCTGCCGGACGCTCTGTGGCAGAGGTTTGCCATGGCAAGGGCTTCAACAAGTCTTTCTGACTTAACTGCAGTTGCTGCTCGGCGGCAATCGGCAGAATACTCAGGCTACCGGCCGGGCTTTTGCTCGCGGCAATATTTTTGGTTAACTGGTTTAACAGTTGCAGTGTGACGGTCTGCGGCGTAGTCGTGATGCCTGCAGGTAGTTTAAATGGCTCGCCGGCCAGTTGTGGCGGTGCTTCACCACGACTAAGCTGCTGTTGTAATAACGCCAGCTGTTTTGGGTCCTGTAATAGGCGCAGCTGTGCGCTGCTAAGCGGTACCTCTGTTGCGACACCTGCCAGCACTTTAACTTGTAGCTGCACCCCACCATCGGCCAGCGGTTGCATTTGCAGCACTAACGGAACACCGCTGGGGATGGCTGGGAGTTGTTGCAGTGGCAGACGCACCGGGCCTTGCGCAGTTTGGATCAATAATTCCGGCCCTTGCTTGGCGTTTATTTGTAAACGGGCGAAATAATCGGCGCCAGCCTGCAGTTTGGCGCTGCTTAACTCAACTTTTACGCCACTGAGTTGTTGCAGGGCCTGATCCAGGTTCAGGGGTTTCATCGTGCTCTCCTGACTCGTCGCTGTTGACCATTGTTTCATTAGCGGCAGTTTGTCTGCAACTAAGCTTTGTAGCAAGGCCGGCTCTTTTAGCACACTGAGTGGTAAAGTTAAGCTTTTAGGGGGGTGTTCGGGTTGAATGTTTAGCTCCCCGCTGGCATTCAGGTTCAGCTGTAACGGAATTTTTGCCGCCAGCAGTGTACTGAGGGCGGATGTCATAACCTGGCTACCGGCCAGGCTGGGTGTTTCGCCGCGGTTAAGTTGTTGGGTAAGCAGGGCCAGCGCCTTGGGATCTTGTAACACAGCAACTTGGGCCGGGGTAAGAGGCACCGTGACGCTGGCTGCTGACAGGTTCAGATTTAGCTGTAGCGATGTTCTCTGGCTTAAGCTGACACTCACTGTAAGGGGCTGAGTCAGCGGCAGTGCTGGTAAATGATGCAGTGGCAAGCGCAGTTCACGCCCGCCAACTTGCAGGCGTAGCACGGGGTCAGCATCTTGTAGCAATTGCGCCGGGTAGGGCGTATTCAGTGACAGTTGGGGTTTTTGTGGCGACGGCGGCAACGGTGCCCCAACGGATAATGGCTGTAGTGGATCCATCAACCACATATCCCGGTAAGCTGAATGCAGCGGCGCCATAACTTTCCAGACCTGAGCTTGGCTTTCACCAAAAGTGCTACGGCTGAACTGGTCAGACCGGTACCGGAGTGCTGTGGATAAGTTGCGTGGAAGATACTGATCTGGATCATGGCTAAGTACCGGTTCTGATTCGTATTCGCCGCCTGTTGTGCTACTATGCGCGCAATTTTTTGCAGAGTCGATAGTTAAGGCCAGTGGATCTTACTCAGTCAACTTTAAATCACACCCCAGCCGCGCTGCTCAGTGCCAGCGGGCTTAGCTGTGTCAAGCAGGACAGGGTGCTATTCGAGCAATTATCGCTCAGTGTCAGCGCCGGGCAGCTATTACAAATCAAAGGCAAAAATGGCGCCGGCAAAAGCAGCTTATTACGTATTCTGGCCGGCTTGGCCAGACCAGAAGAAGGCGAGCTGTATTATCAGGGGCGTCCGCTATCTGACGTCAGTGCCGATTACGCGGCTAACCTGTGCTTTATTGGTCATCACAGTGGTATTCACGAGCAACTAACTGCACTGGAAAATTTACGCTTCTGGCGTGCGGCAACTGATCTGAAGCCGGCCGATGATCTGGCGTTGCTGGCCAGTTTAGGGCTGGCAGGCTTAGAGGATATTCCGTGCCGGATGTTATCGGCCGGACAGCAGCGCCGGGTATCACTTGCCCGGCTTTGGGCCAGCCGGGCACAGCTGTGGATCCTGGATGAGCCTTTCACCGCGCTGGATCAAACGGCCATCGGCACCTTGCAACAGCACTTTATCGCCCATTTAGAGCAGGGCGGCGCCATTATTCTGACCACCCATCAGCCGCTTAGCCTGCAGTATGCCGGGCTCTTTGCCCTGGAGATCCACTACCGATGGTAAGCTACGGCGTCTTTTTACAACGCGAACTGCGGCTACTGGCCCGGCAAAAGTCTGATTGGCTCAATCCGGTACTGTTTTTTATCATAGTGTTGACCCTGTTCCCGATAGGTGTTGGCCCGGAGCCCAATATGCTGCGTATAATGGCACCGGGTATAGTCTGGATCGCGGCACTGCTTAGCGTGTTACTCGCTGCCGAGCGGCTGTTTAAGGATGACTACCGTAACGGGGTGATAGAGCAACTGGTGGCTGCCCGGTACGCGCTGTTGCCTTTTGTGCTGGCGAAAATCAGCGCTAACTGGCTGAGCACCGGTTTGCCGCTGGTACTGCTGTCACCGCTGGTGGCACTGTTGTTTAATCTGGAGCTGCCGGCATTGCAAGCGATGGCATTAACTCTGCTGCTTGGCACCCCGGTGCTGAGTTTATTGAGCGTGTTAGGCGCGGCTATTACGGTTTCCGCCGATAAGGGTGGGATTTTACTGGCACTGCTGATTCTGCCGCTGTATATTCCGCTGCTAATTTTTGCCAGTGCGGCAATTGAAGCTGCCAGCATGGGATTAGCATATCAGGGACAGTTGGCAATTTTACTGGCAATCGTATTGTTTGCGCTGGCACTGGTGCCGATGGCAGTGTGCAGTGCGCTTAAGATAAATGTGAGCTGATATGTTTAAGTGGTTACATCCGCTGGCCAAGCCAGAAACCCTTTATCATTTTTGCGGTAAACTTTCGCCCTGGTTAATGGCTGCCGCACTCTTTACGCTGCTGCTTGGTAATATCTGGGGCCTTGGCTTTACGCCAACCGATTACCAGCAAGGTGACAGCTACCGTATTATCCATATCCATGTGCCGTCGGCCATTATGTCGATGGGTGCCTATATGGCCATGGCGATCGCTGCTTTTACTGCTCTGGTTTGGCAAATTAAAACCGCACAATGGGCGGTGCTGGCAATTGCACCTATCGGCGCGGTATACACCGCCATTGCTCTGCTGACCGGTATGGCCTGGGGTGAACCGATGTGGGGCGCCTGGTGGGTATGGGATGCACGCTTAACATCACAGCTCATCCTGTTATTTTTATATTTTGGAGTAATGGCATTACATGGTGCCTTCTCTGACCGGCAAACCGGGGCTAAGGTAGCCAGTTTACTGGCTGTAATTGGTACCATTAATCTGCCCATTATTCACTTTTCAGTTGAATGGTGGAATACGTTGCATCAGGGTGCAACCATTACCAAATTTGCCAAGCCGTCGATTGATCCCAGTATGTTATGGCCATTATTAATGAGTTTACTGGCCTTTAAGCTAGTGATGTTATGGTTAACCTGTGTAAGGTTGCGTACTGCCATTCTGGAAAACGAGCAGCACAGGCCCTGGGTAAAACAACTGGTGGGTAAAGTATGATGCACAGTCTTGTTGAATTCGCACTGGTTTTTAGTGCCGCTGCAGAGCTCCCGCAGAAACTTTTTGGTCTTTTTCCGTTCTATTTCGCCAGCTTTAGCGATTTTCTACAAATGGCGAGCAATGGTGTCAGTTATGCCTTTTATGTTTGGCTGGCCTATGCCTTAACCTATCTTTTGCTAATTGGGTTAATCATCTGGAGTTATTTTAATCATCGGCAATTTAAACAGCAGCTCGAAGCAAAATTGGCACGCGAGCAACGTGTTAAGCAGTATCAGGAGCAACAGACCTAATGCAATCAAGACGTCAGAAACGCCTGTTTTCCATCATCCTGGTGATTGGCCTGATGGCCGGTGCCGTTGGTGCCATGCTATATGCGCTGAGTCAGAATATTAATTTGTTCTATACCCCGGGCCAGTTGGTTAGTGGCACAGGCCCAAATAAAGTGAAGCCCGAGGTAGGGCAAAGGTTGCGTCTGGGTGGCATGGTAGTGCCGGGCACGGTACAGCGTGATGAAACCAGTTTGCGGGTACGTTTTGATTTAACCGATGATAGCGGTGAAATCGCGACCATTGAGTATGACGGTATTCTGCCGGATCTGTTTCGCGAAGGGCAGGGCATAGTCGCGCAGGGCATCTTAAAAGCCCCAACGCTACTGGTCGCCTCAGAAGTATTAGCTAAGCATGACGAAGAATATATGCCGCCGGAAGTGGCCGAAGCGGTAAAAGGCATCCGCCATGTGCCACCCAGCCAGTGGCAGCAGAATCCACCGCAAAACCCGCAGCAAAATAATAGTAGCAGTACTGGCAACTACGGAGGCTAGGCGATGATCCCTGAATTAGGTCAGCTTACGCTGACATTCGCCTTTGCGCTGTCGGTACTGCTGGGTGTTATTCCACTGATTGGCAGCTATACCGCCAATGAGCGGGCACTGCTGGTGGCTAAACCTTTATCGGTAGGCTTGTTTGTATTTACGCTGTTGGCCTTTCTGGCGTTAAGTTGGGCCTTCTACCACGATGATTTTACCGTCATTAATGTCGCTTCCAACTCCAGCTCAATTTTGCCCTGGTATTTTAAGCTAACGGCAACCTGGGGTTCGCACGAAGGCTCGATGCTGCTATGGGTGATGATCCTGGCCGCCTGGACCGCCTTGGTGGCGCAGTATTCCAAAGGTCTGCCATTGCTGATGCAGGGACGGATCCTCGGCATTATGGGGCTTATTAACGTTGGTTTTATTGCCTTCTCGTTGTTTATGTCCAACCCCTTTGAGCGCAGCCTGCCGTTTTATCCGGTAGAAGGCAGCGATCTTAACCCCTTGCTGCAAGACTACGGCATGATTATCCATCCGCCGTTGCTGTATATGGGCTATGTTGGATTTGCGGTGTCCTTTGCTTTTGCCATTGCGGCGCTGCTCGGTGGCAAGTTCGATAGTACCTGGGCACGCTGGGCAAGGCCCTGGACCCTGGCGGCCTGGTTGTTTTTAACCCTGGGCATTATGCTGGGTAGCTGGTGGGCTTATAAAGAGCTGGGTTGGGGCGGTTGGTGGTTCTGGGATCCGGTTGAAAATGCCTCCTTTATGCCCTGGCTCGTCGGTACTGCCCTCATTCACAGTCTGGCGGTGACCGAAAAGCGTGGCACCTTTAAATCCTGGACCGTACTTTTAGCACTGGGTGCCTTTTCGCTAAGCTTAATGGGCGCTTTTTTAGTGCGTTCCGGCGTCTTGGTGTCGGTGCATTCCTTTGCTGCCGATCCGGAACGCGGCGTGTTTTTACTGATTTTCCTGCTATTGGTGATTGGCGGCTCGCTGCTGCTGTACGCCAGCCGAATGCATTCAGTGCGCAGCCAGGCCCGTTATGAGCTGTTCTCGCGCGAAGTGATGCTGTGGGGGAATAACGTCTTTCTGCTCACCGCTACCCTGGTGGTGTTGCTGGGTACCCTGTTTCCGCTGGTACATAAAGAACTGGGTCTGGGCTCAATTTCGATTGGTGAGCCGTTCTTTAACCAAATGTTCTACTATCTGAATATTCCTTTCGCACTGTTACTGGGCTTAGGTCCCTGGGTGCGCTGGAAGCAACAAAAAGCGGCGCCGCTGTTAAAGCCGTTATCGCTGGTGGCTATTTTTGCGCTGATACTGGCGCTGGGTACTATGGCCGCCACCCAAAGCATCGCCGCTAATCTGGCGCTGCTTGGTTTGTTGCTCGGTGCCTGGGTTGGTGTATCGGCCTTGTTTGAAATTTATCAGCGTTTACAACAGTTTGGCTCAGTGACTGCTGGTGTAGCCAAATTGCAGGCATCGCATTACGGCATGACAGTCGCGCATATTGGTTTTGCGGTAATGATCGTCGGTATCGCCATGACGCTGACTTACAGTGAAGAGCGCGATGTGCGGATGGCAATTGGCGATCGGGTAGTACTGGCCGGCTATGAGTTTGAATTACAGGATGTGTATAAACTAAATGGCCCTAACTACGGCGGCGAAGCGGCCGAGCTCGATGTTCGCACCGTTGATGGGCGCTATGTTACCCACTTACATGCCGAGAAGCGCGAGTACAACATTCAGCGCATGGTGATGACCGAAGCGGCTATTCATGCCCGCTTGAGCCGCGATCTTTATGTGTCGTTGGGCGAAGCGCTACCGGGAAATGCCTGGGCGATTCGGGTTTACGTAAAACCCTTTGTGCGCTGGATCTGGCTTGGCGGCCTGTTAATGGCTATCGGTGCCCTGATTTCGTTATTGGATAAACGCTACCGCCGTACCGGCACCCAAGCGGGAGCCCAACATGCGTAAAGTCCTGTTTTATATTCCGTTACTGGCGTTTCTGGGTTTGTCGTTGTTTTTGCTCAGCGGCTTATTTTCTGATCCGCGCGAGCGTGACTCTGCCATTATTGGCAAGCCGCTGCCGCAATTTGCACTGCCGGACTTGATGAGCCCAGAGCAAATCTGGACGCCAGAGAACCTGAAAGGCGAGGCTTACCTGCTGAATGTTTGGGGGATCTGGTGCCCAACCTGTAATGCTGAGCTGGGTTATATGAGCCAGCTGCGCAACGAGCAGGGGGTGCGGATTATTGGCTTGTACTATGTATTGCCGGAAGATCCGATGTTCGGTGAAGTGTTCGACTTAGCCAAACTGCAAGCCGATGTGCAAAGCCGCTTGCAGGCCTTTGGTGACCCCTATCAGTTCAATATTCTGGATCGCCAGCGTCGCTTGTCGCTGGATTTGGGCGTCAGCGGTGCGCCAGAGCATTTTATTGTCGATGCCGACGGTATAGTGCGGGCGCATCATATCGGTGATATCAACCCGCAGGTGTGGCGCAGTAAGCTGGCACCAATTTATCAGCAATGGGCGGCCAAACCATGATAAGACTCGTAATGGTGTTATGCCTGCTGGCCGCAGCACAGCTGCACGCCAGCACCAGTCAGGAGCTGTTGCAGTTTGAGTCTGAGCAGCAACGGCGTCTTTATGCGCAGTTAACGGCCGAGCTACGTTGCCCGCAATGTCAGAATCAGAATATCGCCGACTCCAATGCCGTGGTCGCGGTCGACATGCGCGAAAAAACCCATGAACTGGTGATACAGGGCTATAGCCGGCAGCAGGTGCTGGATTTTATGATCGACCGCTATGGCAACTTTGTGCATTATCAGCCGCCGGTCAATTCGATCACTATTTGGTTGTGGCTATTACCCGTACTGGTGCTGGTTAGCTTGTTGCTGTTTCAACTGCGCCGCCGTGCGCTACAACGCAATATGCAGGGCGCTGAACAGCCCAGCGAGGAGGCAGCGCCAGCAAGCCAGCAACAGGCCGCGCTGGATCAGCAATTGGACCAAATTATTGAACGCTACCGGAGTACCAAACCATGATGTGGCAGCTATTCGCCGGCGCACTCGCCATGTTGGCGTTAAGTGCCATTTTTATTTGCTGGCCCCGCCGTGCCAGCGCCCAGAATAATCAGACTCCGGCGCAGTTATTCGAAGAACGCCTGCAATTATTGGCCTTGGCCCGGGATGCCGGTGAGCTGGCAGAGCAGGATTTCAGCACCGCTGCGGCCGAATTAAAACAGCAGTTTTTGGAGCAGGAACAGCAGGCGATACGCTATCAGCAGCCGCGGCATAAGGCCATATTTCATCTGACGCTGGTGCTGTTAACGGCTTTAATTGTCGGGCTGACTTATAGTCAGAATGGTCACTACCGCCAGCTAAGCGACTGGGAATATGCACAGCAAAATTTACCGGCCTTTGGTCAGCGCGCGCTGCTGGGGGAGGGCGAACCTATGGGCGAGCGTGATATGCAGTTATTCTCGCTGGCGCTGCGCACCAAGCTGGCAAAAGAGGGGGATGATGCCATTGCCTGGATGCTGCTGGGCCGAGTGTGGATGACACTTGGCATGTTGGAGGAAGCGGTAGAGTCGTTTGAGCGCTCGTTAAAGCTGATGCCGGAGCGCACGCCGGTGTTGATTAGTTACAGTCAGGCCCTGATTATGCTGGGTGGCGATTTGAATCTGGCCAAAGCCGGCCAGAGTGTCGCCAAGGTATTAATTCGCGAGCCGGAAAATATTGACGCCATTTCGCTGATGGCGTTAATCGCCTATGAGCGCGGTGACAACGAACAAGCGACCGCCGCCTGGCAGTTGTTGGCGGACAGGTTAGAGCAGGATGATCCGCGGTTAGTGGTGGTGCAGGAACGTTTGAACGAATTAAAAGCTGCGGCGTCTGAGACATTGGTCAGCAGCTCCGCTGCACAGACCGCTGGCCGTTCAGTAAGCTTGACGTTACAAGTCAGTAATGAGCTCGCCACCGCGCATCCGGACGCCGTACTGTTGGTCTTTGTCAGAGCCGCAGGCGGACCGGCCGTGCCTTTGGCCGCGAAGCGTTTACCAATGCAGGCGGGAGTGCTGAATGTTACCCTGACGGTCGACGATGCGATGCAGCCGGGTTGGGATCTGAATCAGGCTGAACTTATTGAAGTGGTAGCGCGTATGGCAGTGTCAGGTACAGTAGAGCGCACTGCTCAGGATGTTGAAGTGGTATCAGCGCCGCTGGAATTTACAGCAACTGATCTTCGTTTAGCCTTAACTCTGGAAGAGTAATATGTTATCTCCGATAAAAAGTGTCGCGCTGTTGTTAACGGCGGTATTGCTAACTGGCTGTGCCAGCTCAAAACAAGCAGAGCAGCAAGCCGCGACAGCTGGAACTGCTGGGCAACAAGCGCCGAAGACTGTCGTGTATGACGATCCGCGTGATCCCTGGGAGCGGGTAAACCGGCCATTATTTGACTTCAACCTCGATGTGCTGGACGAGTATCTGCTGCGCCCGGCAACGGTCGGCTATATGACGATAGTGCCCAAGCCTGCGCGCAAAGGCCTGAAGAATGTGGTCGATAATCTGGGTGAGCCGGCGAGTTTTCTGAACAGTGTGTTACAAGCCAAGCCGGAAAAAGCCGCCGTAAGCGCAGGTCGGTTTCTGGTAAACAGCACCGTTGGCATCGTCGGCTTATTTGATGTCGCCAGAAAGATGGGGCTGGAACCGGCCGATGAAGATTTTAACCAGACTCTGGCCGTCTGGGGTGTTGGTGATGGCCCTTATTTAATGGTGCCGGCGCGCGGCCCAACGACAATCCGCGGTACCGCGGGCGGTATTGTCGATAACCTGTATTTCCCGCTGGGCTTGTTAAATACGCCACTAACCCTGACCCGCGCGGCGATTATGGCGCTGGATGCCCGCGAAGAGCTGATGCAGGTGGAAGACATGCTGAACAACTCGCTTGATCCGTATTCGTTTGTGAAAGAAGCCTACTTCCAGCGCCAACGCTTTAAGATCTACGACGGCAACCCACCGCCACCGGAAGAAACCCTGGATGACGACACCCTCGATTTCCTCGACGAAATCGAATAACTTATCCACAGCACTCCGGTACCGGTCTGACCAGTTTATCCACAGCACTCCGGTACCGCTCTGACCAGCTGGCAAACCTAACCAGGTTAAGAAACAGAGGGACAAAATGATTAAAGTACTAAGCGTGTTCGGTACCCGGCCAGAAGCCATCAAGATGGCGCCGCTGGTTAATCAGTTAAAGCAGGATGCCGCCTTTGATAGCCGGGTCTGCGTCACCGGTCAGCACCGGGAAATGTTGGATCAGGTATTAAAACTCTTTGAGATCAAGCCTGAGTACGATCTTGCTATCATGAAGCCTGGTCAGGACCTGTATGATGTTACGACCAGTATTCTGTTAAATATCAAACCGGTACTGCGTGAGTTCCAGCCGGATATCGTCTTGGTACACGGTGATACCAGTACGACCTTTGCCGCTGCGCTGGCCTGTTATTATGAAAAGATTGCCGTGGGCCACGTTGAGGCAGGCTTGCGTACCGGCAATATCTATAGTCCCTGGCCGGAAGAGGCAAACCGCAAATTGACTGGTGCCTTAACCCGGCTGCATTTTGCGCCAACCCAAACTTCCGCGGATAACTTGCTGGCCGAGCGGGTTGCACCTGAGCATATCGTGATCACCGGGAATACCGTTATCGATGCTTTGCTGCAAGTGGTAGCAAAGATTGAAGACAATGCGGAACTAAATCAGCAATTTGCTGCGCAATTTCCCTTTGTCCAGCCTGAGCAACGGATGATTCTGGTCACAGGCCATCGGCGCGAAAGTTTCGGTGGTGGCTTTGAGCAGATCTGTGCTGCCCTGGCTGACATCGCGAAAAGCTTCCCGGACTGCGACATCGTGTACCCGGTGCATTTGAATCCCAACGTTAAGGAGCCGGTCTATCGGCTGCTGAGCGGCGTGTCGAATGTGCATCTGATCCCACCACAGGATTATCTGCCATTCGTTTACCTGATGAACCGCAGCTATCTGGTATTAACCGACTCGGGTGGTATTCAAGAAGAGGCACCGTCTTTAGGTAAGCCAGTACTGGTAATGCGCGATACTACAGAGCGGCCGGAAGCCGTTGCCGCCGGTACGGTTAAACTGGTTGGTACCGACAAAGCAAAAATTGTCAGCGAAGTGACGAAATTACTCACCGATAGCAGCTACTACGAGAGTATGAGCTTTGCCCACAACCCCTACGGTGATGGCAACGCCTGCAGCCGCATTTTAGCCAGCCTGAAAACGCTCCGTTAACCCGCCTTCATACCTACAGCACTCCCTTTTGGGAAAACTGTTATCCACAGCACTCCGGTACCGGTAAGACCTCAGAGGCTGAGGTATCCCCACGAAATAGGA